>CALFNB010000403.1 GCA_937902425.1 uncultured Acetobacteraceae bacterium
TGGAACATCTGGACGCGCTGCTTCAACGGGCTGGTAACCGCGAGGCGGGGGGACATCCCGCTCGGGCTGGGCATTTTGCACGAGGCTCTGGAACAAGCCAGTGACGCGCGGTTGCTGCCTCGCTTCCTGTTCTTGCAGGGCGAGCAGGCGCTTTACCTCGGAAGGACTGGTGAGGTCGAACTGGCTCTTGATAGTGTCGATCAGATGCTCGTGCGTTGCGCGGCCCGTGACGAGGGCTGGTATATGGCCGAGCTTTCACGGATCAAGGGCGAACTGATGCTGGCCGGGGACGCCCGGAACGCCGAGGCCAACGCCGAGAAACTGTTCGTTCAGTCACTGGACGAGGCACGCGGGCAAGGGGCGCTGTTCTGGGAACTGCGAACCACTACCAGCCTGGCGCGGCTGTGGCAAAAGAATGGACGCCGCGCCGAGGCTGGCGTGCTTCTGAGACCGATCCATGCCCGGTTGACCGAGGGCTACGCAACGGCCGACGCGCGAGCGGCACAGGCCCTGCTTGAGGAATTGCCAACGTAAGTTTCACGCGAATTCCTGACCCCGGTCGGTTGCCGGACCCGACCTTCCCGACGCGAATTCGCCGCGGTCTCCGCTATCGCGGCCTGCGTCAGCCAGGGTCCATGGGCGAAGGTCAGATACGATCTTGTCGAGAAATCGGCCCCCATGATCGGGCAAAACAAGATCTGCAGGTCGATCTTCGGTCCCTGCCGGTCCCTGGCCATCAATGTCACCGCGGCGGCGATCGTCCCTCCGCCGTCATCACCGGCCACCGCGAGTCGCGTGGGGTCGACGCCGAACTCGTCCGGATGCGCGGAGACATACACCGTGGCGGCATACGCCTGTTCAATGGCGATTGGATATTGGGCCTCAGGTGCCAGATCGTACGTGACATGAATCACGCAAGCATGCGCACCCACGGCGATTTCTCGCTCCAGCCTGTCGTGTGTGTCGGTGTCGCCACGCACCCAGCCACCGCCGTGAAAATACATGACCGCCGGAAGCGGATCAGTAGCATCTCGCGGCCGGATGATCCGCACCGGCAGGGCACCGGCGGGGCCGGCTGGCAAAACCAGGTCCTGGATATCCGCGCCTGGCCGGCCGACCGGGGTCGATTGCATCCGGGTCAGAGCAGCACGCGCCGGGCCGGGGGACAGGCTTTGGATTGCCGGCTCGTTTGTGATCGCGTCGATGAATTGTTTGGTACCCGGTTCAACGAACGGTTGGCGCCCAGGATCTGGTAATGACGTGTTTCCGATGGCTTGTCTCCCGATGTGAACAGATCGCGATCGCACGCGGCCGCGCGCCTCGATGGATGGCAGACCATTAGCGGACCGGTTCGCCGTGCTCGAATGAATTGATGTGAATCGTTGTTTCTGGATTTCTGTGCGACCTGCGCGACGCAAAAGTGCGGTGAACCGGGTGACAATCCTGGCGCGCCGCTGAAACCTGCCGCCGCAAGGGGATCGGATCAATAGGGTCGCTCGACGTTTGAGTCTCTCGGCGGCGTCAGGGTTTGGCCCCCGTAGGCAGTTGACAGGAATCAGATCGGTCGCCTGCGTTCGAGCCCGTGCACCATCGGATGGTTTCCGATTGTGGGCTGACTCGGTGTCTGCCGCGACGCCGAGTCAAATTACTTTGTTATTTCAATGCATTGCATTACGGGATGGTGGAGCGGAGGGAATCGAACCCCTGACCTCCTGAATGCCATTCAGAGCTCAACCTCAGCGACCCCGGAAGAATTGGATCGTTATTCAGACTTTGAGCCTGCGCCTGCCTGACCGCGATGCAATGGGGGAACCCAGTACTTCTTCATTGTCTCGTGAACCGCCTTCCAGTTCCTCGGCGACCGGAACCCGCGTTGCGACTTTACATCCGCCGTCCCCGACGGCGGACAGCCGTGTTCCTTTCCGCCTGCCGTTTCCG
>CALFNB010000404.1 GCA_937902425.1 uncultured Acetobacteraceae bacterium
GAGCCCGCAAAGGTCTGATAAGGCAAGGCTTATTTTGGTCGGTGTTAAATATGGGTTAAGTCCGCGCCAGGCCAATCGCACGCAGAAGTCTGGCCCAATAGGCCTTGATCACCACCCAAAGCAACGCCTGCGCCGCCAATGGCGCAGAAGCCATCGATGGCGCCTCATCCTTGGAGAACTCCTCCGCCGCGCGGCGGGCAAAATCCGCCATGATCGCGTTCGCGACAGCGATACCGCCGGTTCTGGCGAAATCCTCCAGCACACCGCCAAGTTCCGCGTCGGAAACGATTTTAACCACCGTTTCGGGCTTCGGACTGTCGGCCGCATCAGCCAGTGCGAATAACACTTTCACGCCAATGCGCGCTGACCGCATGTCCGCCGTGCCGCGGCCATGCACCGATCCGGTCAAGGCCTGCTCATCGAAGTCGCAGATCGCCTTGCCCTTGAAGCTGATCTTCTTTGGGCCGAATGAAACGACCATCGCCCCAGGCCACGATCCGTCTTCGGCCTGAGGCTCCAGCATCGCGCCGGGCATGCAGCGCGCCATGCGCGGCACATCGGCGAAACGCTTGATGACCTCCGCGGCTTTGCCGGGAACGCGGAATTCACCCTCGAAATGCATCGGCGATTACGCGACCGGACGCAGCAGCGGCGCTTTGCTCGGGGCGCCGTAATACACCTTGCCGTGCGGATCGCTGAACGCGGTCGGTGACACACGGACATCGATCAAATACAGGCCACCTTTGCGGAGACCTTCCGCCACCGCCGCCGGCAAATCGGCTTCCTTTTCCAGCTTCACGCCGTCGCCGCCAAACGCTTTCGCGATCGCGACGAAATCCGGTGAATCCCAATGCGCCTGACCCCACTCGAAACCTTTCGGCACAAGCTTGTGCACCTCGGCGCCATAGCCGCCATCGTTCCAGACGATCAACACCATCTGCATCTTGAACCGCGTGACGGTGTCGAGTTCCTGAATGTGGAACAACAAGCTGCCATCACCCTCGATCGCGACGTGGGGGCGGCCTGGATTGCCGGCCCCGGTGCCAATCGCGAGTGGCAACCCCTGACCGACCGCGCCGAACTGGTAGGAAAACTGGATTTCCGCACCCTCGGGCAGCGCCATGTACATCGCGGGGAACGAGAAGAAATGGCCGGCGCCACAGGTTACCAGCCCGCCTTTGGGCAAGGACCGGGCGAGGTAACCAGCCGCGGCGCGCGGATCGAGCCCATCCTTGGGCGATTCAAACCGGTGCGCCGGTTCATCCAGTACTGCTCTGGTCGCTGCGCCGCGGAAACCTTCGTTGCGCACCTGTCGCCTTTCCAGCGCCTCGGTCAGGGCCGCGACGGTCTTGCGTGCATCACCCTGGATATACAGGCCCGGAATGACTCCGATTTCCTCGGGCATCGGTTTGATATCGATACGGGCGACTTCGGCGCTCGGGAACAGCAGTCCACCTTCGGTCGTGTAGTAGCCAAGTTCCGCGCCGACGCCAAGAACGAAGTCCGCGTCGGCCAACAAGCGTTCCGATGGCTCCGAGGCGAACGCGCCGGCGATGCCGATATCCCAGGGATGACCGGCGAAATACCCTTTGCCCTGCAACGATGTCGCCAGCAGCGCACCGACGCGATCGGCGAGTTTGATGATCTCGTCTTTGGCTTTCGATGCCATGGCGCCCTTGCCGGCGATGATCACCGGGCGTTGCGCGGCCGCCAGTTTCTCGATCACCGGAGCCAGCAGGTCAGGACTGGGGTTTTCCACACGCGGCGGCAGGAACTGGGTGGACGGGCGATAGTCGAAGTCCCAGTCGAACGATTGCTCCTGCAGGTGCATATTCAAATTCAGCACCACGGGAACGCGATGCACACGCGCGGTGTAGAATGCCTCAGCGATTTCCTCCGCCATGTTGTCGATGCTGGTGACGGTGTGGAACCGCGCTGAACACGCCTCGGTGAAACGCTTCTGGTCCATCGACTGCGTCTTATTCTTGGAGCCCGGATTGATCTCTCCGGTCACCACCACCAGTTGCGAGCGATTGCGGGCAGCGATGATCAGCACGGTGCCGAGTTGAGTAAGGCCGGGGCCGCAGGTCACCATCGCGACCCCGACCTTGCCTGTGGTGCGGGAATAGCCGTCGGCCATCGACACGGCGGCCGCCTCGTGCCGGGCGGAGATGATCTTCGCCTGCTTTTGCGCCAGCGACGCCCACAGCCACATGTTTCCATCGCCCATCAGGCCGAACAGGTTATCGCAACCCTCCGCCAGTAAGGCGTCGGCGATGGCTTCGTAGACTTTCATGCGGTCCTCCCATGACGAGCGGTATCTGGCACCTTTGTTTCAGATGATCCGCGGCGCGTCCATAGGCGGCGGAATGGGTCTGACAGAAGGGGCGCGGAGTGCTATACTGACGGAATGAGCGCGGTGCTGAAACCAATGACGGTCGAGGAATTCCTGGCTTGGGAAGAACGCCAGGAAGGCCGTTACGAATTCGATGGCTTCCGCCCGGTCGCGATGACCGGGGGGACGATCGCGCATGAGGTCATTGGCCAAAACATCCGAACGGAACTCAGCAATCGATTGCGTGGGTCGCGCTGTACCCCGCTTGGCCCGAACATGAAGATTGAGGTCGCGGGCCGCATCCGCTATCCAGACGCCCTCGTCGTGTGTTCGCCGCTGGAGCGGAAAGCGACAGTTATCGGGAATCCGGTCGTGGTGTTCGAGGTGCTGAGCGACAGCACCGCGCATATCGATCACTTCGAGAAACTGCGCGAGTACACAGCGGCTCCTTCGATCCGGCGTTACGTTCTTCTGGAACAGGACCGGATCGCCGCGACCATTTATGTCCGCGACGGCGATCGGATGGTGGTGGAGACGGTCGCGCGCGGGGACATCCTCCGGCTACCAGAAATCGAGGTGGAGATTCCGGTCGATGAGCTTTACCGCGGGGTCGAGCCGGAGGAACCGGCCGCGGTTGCGACTTCCGGCTGACAGTGGTTGCTGGAGAGTATCCAACGGAGTGCTGACATCATGGATGAACGCGGTCGATTTGAACCCGCCCCACGGAACTCATGACTTACGCGCCTGTCAACCCATGCAAGAGAGACCGGTATTCCTCCAAGGCAAGACCGGCTAAACTCGCGGCTTCGTTCGGCGCGAACCAGCCGAGTGCCGTATGCTCGTCACCCGTCATGGTTGGCTCGCCTCCGTCCCAGGCCATGACAGCGTACATGTGGTAAGTCACGGGATCAGCGGCCGGCGCGTTTGGGTCGGGGATTGTCTTGAGCGCCAGGTATTGCGTTGGCGTGATCCCGATCTCCTCACGAAGTTCCCTGATCAATGCTTCATCCAACGTTTCGTTTGCCTCGACGTGGCCGCCCGGGAAACTCCATCGATCTGGATACGCGTGACGATGAGGAGCGCGCAACGCCAGTAAGACGGCGCGCTCCCGCATCAACAGCGCATTGACGATGTGACGCATGCACCTCAGACGATCTTGCTCGCCTTCAACTTACCCACCTCATCGGCGCTCAGTCCGAGCCAACTGGTCAACACATCCGCGGTATGCTCGCCAAGCGCCGGCGACGCCTTCACCCGCGGCGGCTTGCCGTTGATGCGCACCGGCCACGACGGCATTTTGAAGCCCTGGTAGCTCTTGTGCTCCATCACCTGCATGATGCCGCGTTTCTCGAACGTGGGATCGTTCTGCAACTCCATCGTATCCAGCACCGCGCCGGCGGGAATGCCCGCGCCACCGACCAACGCCATCGCTTCGTGCTTGGTGCGCGTCTTCGTCCAGTCCCGGATGATCGGGTCCAGTTCCGCATCGTTCTTGACCCGCAACGCTGGCGTGGCGAAGCGGGGATCTTTGATCAGGTCCTCCCGTCCCATCACCTTGCACAGCCGGTCCCAGTGCTCGGGGTTGGCGCGGCTGGTCATGATCCAGACATAGTCGTTAAGCCCGCCCGGCGCGCACGGATACAGGCCGGATGGCGCATTCGACCCGCCGCCCGAGCGCGTGCCGTCGCGCTCCACGGTTTTGCCCGTGCGCGCCTGGGTCGCGAAGTTGGTGCGCATGTAGTGCAGCATCGCGTCCTGCATCGCCACCTGCAAACGGCAACCCTCACCGGTTTTGTCACGCTTACGCAACGCGCCGAGGATGGTGATCGCCATCGTCATCCCGGTGCCGGTGTCACCGAGGGAAAGACCAGGCTTCACGGGTTGCCGCCCCCGCTCGCCGGTCACGCTGATCGTTCCACCCGTCGCCTGGGCGATCATGTCGAAGGCGAGATTCGTTTCGTATGGGCTGCCTGCGCCAAACCCCTTGACCTGGCAATAGATGATGCCGGGATTGAGCTTCTTCACCTCATCATAACCGAGGCCGAGACGCTCGATCGTGCCGGGTGCCATGTTCTCCACCGTGATGTCGGCCTTACGCAGCAGCTCCTTGACCAGCGCGAGGCCTTCCGGTGCCTTCAAATTCAACGTGATCGACTTCTTGTTGGCGTTGAACTGCTGGAAATAATACGGGTCATCATCGGGTTGGCCCGGCCGCAGCCGGCGTCCCGGATCGCCTCGGCCGGGGTTCTCGATTTTGACGACCTCGGCGCCCAGCCATGCGAGGGCTTCGGTGCAGGACGGCCCAGCCTCAAACTGGGTGAAGTCGACGACCCGGACTCCGGCGAGAAAGTCATAGTCAGCGCTGTTGTTCGCCACGGTTCCACCTCCCTGGGCTATGTCATCCCATGCCCGAGCTTCGCACAAATCGGGCGGTTATCCAACTCGGTCCCAGCGGCGCCAGCGGATGCCGATCCAGACGACCCAGACGAAGCAGACGCTCTCGACGATATCGATGGCCCGCATTGGGCCGACGCGATCGGCGAGAAAGCCGACGATCAAAATCCCCAGCGGACCCATACCGATACAGACCGTTAACAATCCCATCAGCCGCGAGCGGATCGGTGCTGGTGCGTGCAGCACGATCAACGACGTTTGCATGTTGGCGAACGCGGCGGAACCGAAGCCTCCAATGGCCAACAATCCACATGCCAGCGCGAACGCCGGTACCAATGGCATCAGGAACACGCACGATATGAACATCAACGAGCCGCCGATCATCAGCATGCGGCCGGTCAGGCGCGGCTCGCCGCTGGTCAGCCAGATGCCGCCGATGAACGCGCCAAACGCTTCCGATGCGGCCAGAACGCCCACCAGTGTCGCCGATACCTCGAACACCTGGCGCCCGATCGGGGCGACCAGCGCGGAATAGGGAAACCCCAGAAGATTCATCGCGATCGTGACCGCCAGCACGCCGGCGATGGTGATGTGGCCGCGCGCGAAGGCGATGCCCTCGGCGAGGTCCCGCGGCACCTGACTGACCACGAATCGCCGGCTTTGCTGATGGTAACTGACCCCGCGGGTAACGTTCGCCGCCAGAGCATAAACGCAGGCGGACACCGCGTAGGATCCGGTGATGCCGAAATGTTGATAAATGATGCCCGCCGCGATCGGTCCAACCAGCCGTGATCCTGAGTTCGACATCGTATCGAGTGCCAGGGCCCGCGACACCAGCCGCCCGTCCACGCTTTCACCCACCATGCGGCGGCGCGTCGCCATCTCGGTCGACCACACCATCCCTGAAACGAATGACGACACGCCGAGATGCCATGGCCGCACCAGGCCCAGAAACGCCAGAGTGGCGATGATGACGGCGGACGCGCAGGTCAAAAGTTGACCGACTTGCAAGACGTGCTTGCGGCTGACCGACTCGGTCACGACGCCGGAGAACGCGCCGAACAGCAGCATCGGCATCGTGCGCGCCGCCGACACCATCGCCACCGCGAGGCCCGAGCCGGTGACGTCCAAAGTGAACAACGCCGCCGACAGCAACTCGAAGAAC
>CALFNB010000405.1 GCA_937902425.1 uncultured Acetobacteraceae bacterium
GTGACGGAAGGGTAACCAAATGGCGACCGAGGCTGAGATCTATCCGGCGCTGACCACGATCTTCCGCGATGTATTCTTGCGCGACGACCTGGCGCTGACACCCGAGACGAGTGCGAAGGATGTCCAGGGATGGGACTCGTTCAAGCAGATCGAGATCATCATGGCGAGCGAGGAGCAGTGGAAAATCCGGTTCTCCACGCGGGAACTCGACGCGTTACGGTCGGTCGGCGATCTGGTTCGGACGATCGCCGCGAAAACTGGTGGCGGTTGAGGTGCCTCCGGAGTTTACCCTTGCGCACCCGCCGTCGCATGCCGTTGAACATGGCGTGCGACCTGAATTTTATAGTTCGCCCGATAACGATCGCTGACCCGCTGATGAATGGCCAGGGCGGCCGCGTCTCGTTCGGCGGAGGGCCGCTCGATCAGGTCGAAGTGTCCATACGTGTCCTCGCCGCGAACGAGCATCGCGCACAGGCGAACCGGACTGTCCACACGGACATGGGTCGGGATGTAGTTCAGGCCAATTCCCACCCGGCGATGCGATGCGTTGTTCGGCGCGGACCGGTGCACCGCGAATTCATGATGCAGTGAGATCGAACCGGCGGGCAGCGCCATCGCCACCGGGTTTGTCTCGTCAAACGGCTCCATGATCGTTTGACCGGCACGATTGATACTGTTCGCCAGCCCAAGAGGCTCATGATGCAACTCTCTGGGCGCGCCCCGGCTGGACAACTGTTCCATGCACCCTGCCTCCCGGCTGGCGTCGGTCAGTGCAACCCAGGCGCACACCTGCTCGTGAGGATCCAGGCCGAAGTAAGCACCGTCCTGATGCCAGGCTGCGAAAGTTGGCGAATGCGGTTCCTTGATGAAAAACGTGCTGGTCCAGACCAGTATGTTCGGACCGATCACGTCTTCGACGGCGTCCAGGATCTTTGGATGGCGGATCAACGTGTTGAACCAAGGGGAATGCGCATACGCGTGGGAGCGCCATTTGACGTCGGCGTCGGCGACGGCTGAGCCCAGTTCAGTCTCAAGCCGTTCCAGTCCGGCGAGGCACGTGGCGATTTCCCCCGGGGTCAGGGCCGGAATTGGGAAAAGGAAACCGTTGTGGTGATAGGAAGCAACCTGCTCCTGGGAGAGCGCCTTCATTTGTTTCCTCCTGCATCCGTTGCCCTTTTCAGGCGTGGCAGCGCGGCCCGGAAGTCGGTCCGGTCCCTGTGTTGCGGCCAGCATTTGGTAAGCGGTCGCGACCTTTGCCTGAGCAAGGGTTTTCATGAGTTGAGGAGCAATTGCAAGGGGCCTGTCCGGCGATGACGCCATGAGGGACCGTCGGCGGGGAACAGCCGTTCCAGGGGTTGACCCTGTCAGACGGAAGCCACCCGCGCCCATACTCCCGGTTCAGGGAGGAAGCGCGGGTGGCCCACCCGCAAGATGACCCACGGCGACGGAAGCTTCGATCGACCGTCGCCGCCCCGGACCAATAGAGAACAAAACAGGAACTGTCAAGCGTTGTTTCGCGATCTCATGAGTCTCATCCGCGGGTGGCTGGGCCATTGCCTGAAGGTCTTCGAATGATTACCGTTTGGTGACACCACCGCGCCCGCCTCGGGTGCTTCTTCCGGTGGCCTGACGGACCGCGAACCAATCGTGCTGGAACTCGTGCATTTAAGCCGGCGGTTTGGCGAAACGCTGGCGGTCGACGATGCCAATCTGCGGATCGAGGCGGGCGAAATGACCGGCGTCATCGGCCGATCGGGCGCGGGCAAATCAACACTGCTCCGGCTGATCAACCGGCTGATCGAGCCCACCGAGGGGTCGATCCTGGCCGACGGCGTGAACGTCACCCGTCTTCGGGGGCGCGCGTTGCGGGAATGGCGGGCGCGGACGGCGATGATTTTTCAGCAGTTCAATTTGGTGAATCGGCTGGACGTACTGACCAACGTGCTGATTGGCGGGCTGGTACGTGTCCCCGCGCCACGCATGCTGCTTCGCCTGTTTACCGACTCGGAACGAATGCGGGCGGTGGCTCTGCTGGACCGTCTGGGCCTGCTCGATGTCGCGATGAACCGAGCCGACGAACTTTCCGGCGGGCAGCAACAGCGCGTCGCCATCGCGCGCGCCCTGATGCAAAATCCCACGATGCTGCTGGCGGATGAACCAATCGCCTCGCTCGATCCAAGCAATGCGAAACTTGTGATGGACGCACTGGCCGACCTCAACCAGCACGACGGCATCACGGTGGTTTGCAACCTGCACACGCTGGATATGGCGCGCGTGTATTGCCGCCGGATTATCGGTATGGCCGCGGGCCGGATCGTGTTCGATGGGCCGCCCGATACGCTGACCGAGAGTGCGCTACTCGCGATTTACAACGAGACAGATGGCGCGGTGGATGAGCGAATATCCAGGCTCACTCCAAAGTCCAGTACCCAACCCATTCTCGCGCGTCTCTGAGCAACGGAAAGGACCACCAATGCGTCGTCGCGGTTTCACCCTCCTGACGCTGGCCTCAATCGCCTCGCCAGGTCTCGCTTTGGGTCAGGACTGGAAAGGGCAGGTCAAGGAATTCCGTATTGGGCTGCTCGGGGGTGAAAACACGCAGGACCGACTGAAACGCTACGATTCGTATCAGAAGTTGTTGCAGGAGAAACTGGGAATTCCGGTGAAAATCTTCCCGGCCGCCGATTACGCGGGGGTGATGCAGGGGCTCGCGGCCGGACAACTCGATGCGACCGAGTTCAGTCCATCAGCGTTCGCCGGGACCTGGCTCGACTGCCATTGCGTCGAGCCGGTGGTGGTGCCTCAGGAAAAAGATGGCTCGATTTTCTACATCGCCGCCATGGTTGTGCGAAAAGATGCCGGCATCAATTCAATCGACGACATGAAGGGCCATTCATTGGCCTTTACCGATCCGAACTCCGCCTCCGGATACCTGATCCCGAGTGTCACGCTGCGGGCGAAAGGCATCGACCTCGCGGATGGCAAGTACTTCTCCCGCGTCGGCTTCTCCGGCGGGCATGAACAAGGGGTCGTCGCTGTCCTGAACCGGCAATACGACGCCTGCGTTGTCTGGACATCAGGCCAGGGCGATGAGTCCACCGGATTTACCCGTGGTGTGCTGCGTTCAATGGTCGACAAAGGGATGCTGAAAATGGCCGACGTCAAGGTCATCTGGAAGTCCGATAAAGTGCCCAATGGACCATGGACCGTTCGTTCGGCTCTGCCGGCGGGCCTTAAGCAGGAATTCCACGACTTCATGCGCGACCTGCCGCTGTCCCACAAGGACATCTACGATTCGATCGAGCAGGGGACGGGCGTCGGCTACGAGGACGCGACACTCGATATATACAAGGGCATGATCGCGTTGCGGGAGGCCGAGCGCGGCGCCAACCGTCGGTGAAACATTTCCCCCCGCGCGCCTCTTCCGGGGGGCGAATCTCAACGCTTTTTTGATCCCGGAACGTTCCGGCCGCATGATGCACATGACGGCGTTACAAGTCACCAAACTGTAACACTATCTCCGCCGGACCACTGCTATCCGATGGTGTGCGCCGCGCCCTTCGCGGCGGCTGCCCGTCGACGTGTTGGGGAACGGATAACGGAACGATCGTGCTGGAACTTGTACATCTCAGCCGCCGCTTTGGTGCGACCGTGGCGGTCGACAACGCCAACCTGCGCATCGATGCCGGTGAGATGATCGGCATCATCGGTCGTTCCGGTGCCGGAAAATCCACACTTCTGCGCCTGATCAACCGCATGATCGAACCGACGAAGGGGGAGATCCGCGCCGACGGCATCGACATCACCGCGCTGCGCGGAAAGGCACTCCGCCGGTGGCGGGCGCGCACCGCGATGATTTTCCAGCAGTTCAACCTCGTTCATCGGTTGGATGTGCTGACCAATGTCCTGTGTGGCCGGCTGCATGACGTCAGCGGTCCGCGCATGGTGCTGAAACTGTTCACGGAAGTGGAACGGGTGGACGCGATCAATGCCCTGGATCGGATGGGTCTGGCGGAGTTCGCGGTAAACCGCGCCGACGCATTGTCGGGCGGCCAGCAACAGCGTGTCGCCATCGCGCGGGCACTGATGCAAAGGCCCTCCGTCATCCTGGCCGATGAGCCGATCGCCTCCCTCGACCCGATGAACGCCAAAGCGGTCATGGATGCGCTGGCGGATATCAACCGACGTGACGGCATGACCGTATTGTGCAATCTGCACACACTTGACACCGCCCGGGCTTACTGCGGGCGGATCATTGGCATGGCCGCCGGTCGGATCGTCTTCGACGGCGTGCCGGAGCAACTGACCGATCCGGTGCTGCGCGATATCTATGGCGACCACCAGGGCGGCTCAATCAATGAGCGCATCACCTCGACCGGCCTGCCGGCCGCGGCGATGCCGGCCATGGCGCGCACATAGTTCATAATGGGAGACATCATCATGCTTCGTCGCACGCTCACCGGCCTGGCGTTGACCACCACGCTCGCTATCTCGCTCGCTACGGGCCTTGGCCAGCCGGCGCGGGCACAGGACTGGAAAGGTACGATCAAAATATTCCGCGTCGGCATCCTGGGCGGTGAAAATACCCAGGACCGCTTAAAGAGCTACGAGGGGTTCCATAAACTGCTGGAGGCGAAGCTTGGCGTCCCGGTCAAATTGTTCCCCTCCGCCGACTACGCCGGCGTCATGCAGGGAATCGCGGCGGGCCAGTTGGACGCGGCGGAGTTCGGCGCCTCAGGTTTCGCCGGCACCTGGCTCGACTGCAAATGCGTCGAACCGGTGATCGTTCCGCAAGAAAAGGACGGCACCACGTACTACTATTCGGTGATGGTGACGCGGAAGGATTCCGGCATCAACTCCGTGGAGC
>CALFNB010000406.1 GCA_937902425.1 uncultured Acetobacteraceae bacterium
CCTTCCGCGTCGACCGCCGGGCCGCCAGAACATCGGGCGCCGTCGTTCGCCGGGTCGAGCCGCAGCAACGAGCGGGCGGTCAGGATGGTGGCCTCCCGCGGATGCCGCTCTCCGAGAAATGCTGTTCCCGCCGTGCTCGCGATCCCCACCAACCGCCGCCGTTCTTTCGACAGCCAGATATCGAACGCCGGGTCGAGGCCGCCGAGATCTTCAAGAAATCCGTTCTCGAACAGCGTGAGCAAAGCGGTGTTCGGCGCGGCCGCGTCCGCCGAGTCAATCGCATCGACCGCGACCCCATGCAGATCGATCGACAGGCAATGACGCTCCGCCATCAGAATGTGACTCCAGGCCGATCCAAGCGTCCATTGCAGCTCATGGACAGCCTGCCGCAGCGACGCGCGGCCTTGCTGGGTTCCCCGTTGGCTCCACAGCAACGCTGTCAGTTGACCGCGCTGCATGGCTTTGGGTGCGAGCAGCGCCAGCACCGCCACGATGGCGCGGGTCTTCCGCGATCGAGGAAGATAATCATATCCGGCGGTGTCCTGGATCGCGATGCCGCCAAACAACCGGATCGTCAAACCTGACCTTGGGATCGCCTTCAGGTTGGGTTTGTCGCTGCGCATGTGCCCGTGAAGCCTCACGATCCGGCCGATGCCCCGTCCGGGTGCCCAACGTGGAGGCCGCGGAGCATTTCTCACGACCCCGTAGACAGGAATCATTAATTATCCGTGGCGAATCCGGATCATCTGCCCGTTAATTCGGCCGGTGCGGGGTGTTTTCCTCGTTCGCGCTGACCCAGACGGGGTTTGACCTGGTCCGCCGGCGGGTGCGGGCGAATGCCGCGAGGCACGAAACCGCTCCGACTTGTGCGGCGGCGCCGGGCGCGTCAAAATTCCCTGGCGTACCGGGCCTCGCGCCCGAGGGAGGACCCGGATGACCATGCCACCAACAGCCGCCGTCGCACCGCGAGCCTGGCGCGCTTTGCCCGGATGGGCGAAACTGCTGCCCGGTCTGGCGCTTTGCGTGGCCATCGCGTGCGTCGCATTGCTGGCGGGTCAGGCGGTGCCCCTGGTCGGCGCGCCGCTGTTCGCGATCGCGATCGGCGTACTGGTCGCCAATACGCTGCGCGACACGCTCCGCCTCGCGACATTGAAAATCAGCGACATCAGCAAGCTTTGCCTGAAGACCGGCATCGTCGTACTTGGTGCCAGCCTCAATCTCGGCGACATCGCGCATACCGGCGGCAACTCGCTGGTGTTCCTGGCCATTACCGTGACGGCGGGGCTGGTCACGGCGCTGGTGCTCGGCAAATGGCTCGGGCTCGACTGGCGCATGCGATGTTTGATCGGCATGGGCACAACGATTTGCGGCGCCTCCGCGATCGCCGCGCTGGCTCCGGTGATCCGCGCCAAGGGCGAGGAAATCGCCTACGCCGTCACCGTCGTGTTCTTCTTCAACATGATCGCCGTGTTCCTGTTCCCGACATTGGGTCATCTGTTCGGGCTGTCGGATAACGGGTTCGGCATCTGGACCGGCACGGCGGTCAACGACACCTCGGCCGTCGTGGCGGCGGGCTTCGCGTTCAGCAGCGCCGCGGGGACGGTCGCGACCATCGTGAAGCTGACCCGGACGACGCTGATCATACCGCTGGTGATCGGGTTCGGCCTGGCACTGCCCTGGCTGGATCCGGACGCACCGAAGCAGAGCGTGTCGCTCGCGCGGCGAGTCTACGATTCATTTCCTGTGTTCATCCTGCTGTTCCTGCTGGCGTCGATCGCGCGGACGGTGGGTCTGACCGGCGATCATGCGGCCGAGATTCAGCTGCTGGGGCGTTGGGTGCTGGTGATCGCGCTCGCCGCGGTTGGCTTGCTGGGGCACTGGCGGGCATTCGCCGGAGCCGGCGCGCGGCCGCTGCTGTTGGGTGGAATTACGTGGTTCGCGGTCGCGGCGACCAGCTTGCTGATGCAGGCGTTTACCCAGCAGTTGTGAGGTTCCGGCTGGGGTCAGACTGGCTCCGGCTCCGAGACCGGCGTCACGCGGATGCTCGTGGCCGGTTGTTTGGCTTGCCAGGCGGCATATCGCACCCGCGGGTCGAGCCAAAGCTGAAAGCTGGTGTTTGGAAACGCCTTCGCCATCCGGATCGCCACCTCTCGCGAAATGTGGGTATGGCCGCTCACGAGTTCATATAGCGCCTTGCGCGCCATACCGAGCCGTTCGGCCGCCGCGTTCACAGTCAGATCGAGCGGTTCGAGGTAAAGTCCGCGGAGAATTTCATCCGGGAGGGGCGGATCAGGCATTTTCATGGCCGTATCTCGTTCGTGCTTCAGTGGTCATCGACCAGATCGACATTGGTCGCGGTCTCGCCCTCCAATTCGAATGCGATTCGCCAATTGCCCGAAACTGATACGGCATATTGTCCCCTTCGATCACCGCTGAGAGCATCAAAGCGTCGTCCGGGAGAATTCATCGTAGCTGGTTCTCGGGCGAGATCGTGGTGTGCCACTATCAATCTGATCTCGCGAACCGGCTGGGCGGACACTCCGCGGGGGGTTCCAGGCCAGAAACAGCCACGCCTTGGCTCGTGATGCGGCCTTTTCTCCGATTTATAAGAAATATTACCGACTAAAGGATATATGTCTTGACGCCGAATGTTAGCACCGTTAGTTAGTGCGGGACGGAGCGGATCGGTGTCATCCCAGTGAACCCTGGGATGATCAGGACCAGCCGATCCATCCGTCGGTTCCTTGGATCCCGTCTGCCGGGGCGTAATCTTCCGGCCGGCGAGATCCATTCCGCAACTGGATCATCCTCGACAATACGTCGAGATTGGAGTCTTCCATGAACACCTCGACAACGGACGGCGGACGTATCCGCCTGGGCGGCGGGTTCCGCCTGCCGGCCACCAGCAAAATCACTCTGGGCGGTGGATTCCGGCTGCCGGCCGCGAGGCCGGTGAACGGAAAGATCACTCTGGGCGGTGGGTTCCGGCTGCCGGTCGCGCGCTAACGCGTAACCGGTGACGACGGCCCCTCGTGGCGTCCGGGCCGCGAGGGGTTGCCCCGCTTCTCCGGAGCTTTGTTTCCCATCCATCGGGAACGCCATCCTCAGGCTCGACGCCGGCGGCGATACAAAATCAACGCGGCCCTCCGCTTCCGCGTCCGACTGAACCGGCACAGCGCTCCCATGGCTGAGCAGGGTCAGGACGGAAGTGGCGTGCGACGGCGGCTCGGATGCGCCCGACCACGGCGGTGGAACGGTAAACGACCCCTCCCTGATGCCGATGCGGCCACCCCGAGCCGCGATGCGAAAGGAATCCCCATGCCGGGCTCATCTCCATCCATCGCCTGCTTTTACCGCCTCATGGAGCAGACGCGGCCGCCGATGCGTGCCGACCGCTCGGCCGCCGGGACCTTGCCAACCCGCGCCTACCGCTACTGCGAGGCGGTGACCGCGGCGGCCGGCTACGGCTGGTGGGTTTTTCCACCCACGGGACTGCGCTTCATCTGGGACGGCGCCGACATCTTCTGGACCTGCGACGCCCTGGACGACTGGGAGCCGCTCAGCCCGTCCGCGCAACTGCCGGGGTTTTCGGCCGCGTTCGACGCGGCGGCACCGGCGATCCTCAAAGGCTGCGCGCCACCCATGCTGACCGCGCTGCCCGAGCCGGGCACGCTGCAAATCTGGACCGGTCTGATGGTTCGCACCATGCCGGGCTGGCATCTGCTGGTCCGCGCACCGGCGAATCTGCCGTTGACCGGCGGTTTCGTTCTCTATGAGGGGATCGTCGAGGCCGATACGTGGTTCGGGCCGCTGTTCACCAATCTGCGCTTCACCCGCACCCATAGCCCGATCACGCTGCGGCCCGACTTTCCGCTGCTGCAATTACAGCCGGTCCAGGCCGCGACCTACGGCGACGACGTGCTGGACGCGACGGAGCTGGTGCCGGGGATGGACGGGCTGACTGACGCGGACTGGCACGGATACCACCAGACCATTGTCATTCCGAATGAGGATCCCGATCGCCCGTTCGGTGCTTACGCCAAACAGGCGCGCCGCCGCCGCAAGGCGACCGGAGGACAAACCTGTCCGGTGCGCGGTCCGGCCGGCGGCCAGAAAACGCTTTAGGATCCCACGGCGGATGGTAGCCTAAATCCGCATCAGCCGGGATCGGCCGGCATCCCGCGCGGCGTGACAAATGAAATCGACCAGCGCACCAATACCGGCGGGGTCCGTCACGGTCGCGACATGCGTCAGCTCAAAGACTTCTTGCACAGCGTCAACCGCGCCAAGCAACGCCGGATCGTTGCTGGTCATCAACATAACCGGTAACGCGCGATCGTATTCCGCCACCATCTTCATCACGTGAAATCCATCCTGGACGTCACAGTCCAGATCGGTGATCACCGCCATGGGATGCAGCACCGGCAACATTGACCGGAGATCGTCCGCGGTCGTGGCGTGTTCCACTCTGATGTCGAGAAATTCGCACACGGACGCCAAATAATCGTTGTCCTTGTCGTGGTCGCGAACAACCAACACGGTATAACGAACTGGAATTGCGCGGCCTTCCAGAATTGACACGCCCCAGGCCTGGTCGATGACATTGGTTGTACCGATATGTACCATAACGCCTCCGGTGATCACCAGTCTTGGACCTGGATGGTCCCGGTGATCAACAACAGGGTTACTTTGCGGCAAGGCCGGTTCTGGCGTAACCCCATCAGGCGTTAGTAATACGTGGGGTATCGCTA
The DNA here is from genome assembly GCA_937902425.1 of uncultured Acetobacteraceae bacterium. Taxonomy (GTDB): domain Bacteria; phylum Pseudomonadota; class Alphaproteobacteria; order Acetobacterales; family Acetobacteraceae; genus Rhodopila. The sequence continues at coordinate 4,752 of CALFNB010000406.1, forward strand.
ATTTATCGTGATCTGCCGTGAATTCAGGGTTTTTTCGCATGCGATCGCAACTGTGCCTCGCGATCGATGGCTTCCTGTATGCGCGATTTCGCTTCCGCGGCGTCGCCCCAGCCCGCCATTTTCACCCATTTGCCCGGTTCCAGGTCTTTGTAATGTTCAAAGAAATGCTGGATTTGCTCCAGCGTGATGTTTGGAAGGTCGGTATACTCCCGGACGCCGACATAGCGCTGCGTCAGCTTATCCGAGGGAACCGCGATGATCTTTTCGTCGCCGCCGCTTTCATCGGTCATCTTGAGCACACCAACCGGCCGAACGTTGATGACGGCGCCAGGAAAGATTGGCCGCGTATTCGCGATCAGCACGTCGATTGGATCACCGTCGTCGGACAACGTGTGCGGAACGAAACCATAATTTCCCGGGTAACGCATCGGGGTGTGCAGAAAGCGGTCCACCACCAGAGTGCCGGCTTCCTTGTCCAGTTCGTACTTGATTGGTTCGCCGCCGATCGGCACCTCCACGATGACATTGACGTCGTCGGGCGGATGGAGGCCGATGGCAATGGCTTCGATGCGCATGGGGCACCCTCCTGGCGATGTGGCGAGATCGTGAACCCTACAGGCCAATCCGACTGATGGCCATGCGAAAGCGCGGCCGGCGTGCGACCGCCGCAAATCCATGGTAATGTGCACCAACAGGAGGAACCAACATGGACGCGACACCGGATATGACCCGCCGCCCCCGTGACCCCGTGCAGCCGGAGGCGATCGCACCCGCGCTGTTCGCCCATTTCGTCGTGCGCACGTCGAACTTCGCGGCGATGCGAGACTGGTATCAAACGGTCCTGACCGCGCGGATCGTGCATGACGACGGCCGGCTCTGCTTCATGACCTACGACGACGAGCATCACCGTCTCGCCCTGGTCAACGTTCCCGGGCTGCGGAAGCCGGCGGCGGACAGTTGGGGGTTGAACCACCTCGCTTACAGCTACAACTCGCTGCGAGACTTGCTCTCAACCTATGTCCGGTTGCGCGACCGGGGGATCGTCCCGTTCCGGCCGATCAACCACGGCCCGACCGTGTCGATGTACTATCACGATCCCGACGGCACCGGGATCGAGCTGCAGGTCGACAGCTTCCCCACCAAGCTTGAGGCCCAGCAGTGGTTCGGCCGCGAGGCGTTCAAGGAGAACCCGATCGGCGTGCTGTTCGACCCCGAGGAATTGCTGAAGGCGTTCGAGGCGGGCGTGCCGGAGGCGGAACTGCTGACCCGGCCGCAAGGTGGTGCCGCGCCGAGCCTCGCCGCGCGGGGCTGATCGTTCCCTGGATACTCCTGTCATACGGTGGCCCGCGAAGCCTGGTCCGACGACGGATGCCCGTAATGTGTCGTCAAAGGCATGGATCCTGATGGCTGCGCGCTGCGCGACGTGATGGTGCGATGCGGCCGTCAGGTTGCGTTGGGGGGTCAGAGCGGGAGGTTCGAGCCAGCCAGCCGCACAGCGGTCGTTGGCGCGAATGGAGCCGGCCGAGCACGCTGCTCGCGGCGATCGCGGGCACCGTCCGGCTGGCGGGCGGGACGGGGGATTGTCCCGCGTGGAACAGACTGTCTTATCTGTTGTAGCTCGTGG
>CALFNB010000407.1 GCA_937902425.1 uncultured Acetobacteraceae bacterium
GGCGAAGCAAGCAAGGCGTAACACGGAGTTTCACGGAGTAAGGGCACGGATTACACGGAACGCGGATCAACCGCGCGAAGCGCCCAAATTGCTTTTTCAGCGGCTCCGACAAAGGATTTGCCCGCATGATCGCTCCGTCCTACTCCCTGTAATCCGTGCCCTTAATCCGTGAAAATCCGTGTTATTCTTCCCTTATGCCGCCATTCGCGAAAAAGCCGGTTGGCGGGCAGAAGCTCTCGCTTTGACCGAAGCCGCCTGAACCGGAACTAAAAAGGCAAGACGACGTCCTCGGAGGCACAGGCAAATTTGGATGATCCGCCGGTTCACATCCGGTAAGGTCATGCGCAGCCTCCAGGCTGGCCTTGCCAGCCTCAGGCCAAGGCCACCGCCGGGAAGACGGCGCCCAGGGGCACGCATCGGTGTTGATCGGCTTCTCGGGCGCGGGCGGCGCCGCGGTTTCAGGAACTTCGCCAGCACTACGAGGACCGTGACCGCCCAGACGCGATTCGCGGTATGCCGGCACGGGCGAAACGTGTCCCCAGGCGACGACATCCGCGGCCCAAAACCGCTTGACGCGCCCATTCGTTAGATATACTAACCGTTCCTCGAACACCCCACGCGAGGCGGCTCGGTCATGGACACGCAATCGACACTCAGCTTCCAGGAACTCTTCAACCAGGTCGTGGGCGACATGGCCAAAGCCGTCAGCGAACGCAACGGCGAGACGAAATCAGGGCAATTCATCCGCTTCCAGGCCGCCGCCCAAATGATCATGGGCTTCTTGCCGCGCGACGCGATCGAGGCCATGCTCGCCGGCCATTGCGTTATGTTCCATGAAATGATGACCGACAGCATCCGCGACACGTTGCGCGGCGAGGCGGACACGACGCGCCGCGGGACCCGCGCCGGCATCATCGCCATGGACAAGGCGTTCGGCGCCAACCTCACTCGGCTTGAGCGCTATAAACTTCGCATCTCTCAGGGTCAGCGCGACGCGCCGGAGGCACGGCCGGCGGACGCCGAGGCCGGCCCAGGCCCAGGTCAGCCGGCCGAAGCCCGCACGCGGCCAGCCCAACCGCGGGAAATCCCGGTGGTTTCCCAGCCCGAACCGACCTTGGCGGCGACCGACCCGATTGACGGGACCACGATCATTTTCCATCCCTCGGCCGCCGTTGTCGCCGAATGCCGCGCCAACCCGGAGGCGATGGCCGCTCTCGACGCGGGCGACCCCGAGCGTTTCGCGAGCGCCATGGGCATCGACATGCCGGCCGGGACGGACCCCGTCGCCGACCGACAGGCCCCCGACCCAGGGAGCGTCTTCAGGCCGGCGGGCTCGCCCTCTGGCGGTTCAAACCCGCCGGGTCGTCTCAGGGTTTCGAACGCCGCGGCTCCGGTTCCCGCGTAATCCGTGCCACCGCCGCCAGCAATTCCGCCTGGCCATACGGCTTCGCCAGGAACACAACAGCCGCGATCGCGTCATCCTCCGCGCTACGCTCGTATCCCGAGGTGAGAATGATCGGCAACCCCGGTTGCCGCGTCAGCACAAGCCGCGCCAGCGCCACGCCATCCATGCCTGGCATCGCGATGTCGGAAATCATCAGATCACACGCCAACTCTTTAAGAATCCCGAGCGCGTCCTCGGCCGAGTCCGCGCACCGCACGATCCAACCCGCGCGGTGCAGCGCCCGTTCGGCGACACGGCGCACGAGGTGATCGTCTTCCACCAACAAAACAGTACCGGTGGTGGCCGCTTCCGCCTCGATCCGCGGCAGGTAAATGTCGAACCGGGTGCCGCGTCCCTCGACGCTCGTAACCGACATGAAGCCATTTGACTGCCGCACGATGTCGCGAGTGGAGGACAGACCAAGCCCGGTACCGCCAGCCTCTCCCCTCGAACTGAACCCGGCCTCGAAAATTCGTGACATTTGGTCATGGGGAATGCCGATCCCGGTATCCGCGACCGTGACGACCACGTAACCGCCGGGAGGGATCGTGTCCGGCACAAGCGGTTCCGCGACAATGACCTCCCGATGCGACGTTCCCAGGACCACCGTTCCACCGTCGGGCATCGCGTGGCGTGCATTGGCGATCAGGTTCAACAACGCGCGGTCCAGTTGCGAAGGGTCCGCCATCACGTGGCCACTCGGTTCCGCCAGTTCCAGCGTGAGGGTGACATTTGGTCCCAGTCGATGGCCGAGCAAGCGGTACGACGCGCGAATTGTTTCGTTGACAGAAATAAGTCCCCGCTGAGCCGCCGTGACGCGTGTATCGCCGCGAAAACGCCGCACGAGGGTTGCCCCGCGCCGCGCACCCTCGCGGATGTGCGCGATGTCCGCCTGGGTTTCCGGATCGAGTCCCAACCGTTCCAATACCGCGTCGGTCGCGCCGATGATCGCGGTCAGCAAATTGTTGAGGTCATGCGCCAGTTCGCGCGCTTCCTCATCTGACGCATGGCGTGTCACGACCGGCGCCGGCCACTGAGGCGCCACACGTAGGCGATCAGTTCAGCCACGACCTTGTACAACTCCGGTGGGATCGGTGAACCCAGAGGCAGCTGATGCAACGTGCGAGCAAGCGGTGGATTGGCCACGATCGGTACCCCGTGTTCACGCGCGGTTTCCCTGATTCGGGCCGCCAATGAATCAACCCCCTTGGCGACCAGCCTGGGCACATTGCTCTTTTTACTATCATAGCTCAGGGCGACCGCGTAGTGCGTGGGGTTGGTCACGACCACCGTCGCGGTCGGCACCGCCGCGAGCATGCGTTGCCGCGCCCGCCGCATGCGAAGCCGCCGGATCCGCATTTTGATCGCCGGATCGCCCTCGGTCTCCTTCATCTCGTCCTTGATGTCGGTTCGGCTCATGCGGAGAGTTTTCAGGTGCTGGCGCCAGAGCCAGAACATGTCGGCACCGGCGATCACGGTTTGCGCCAGCACGACCGCGAGCAGCAGCCGGGTCACGATGGACCGCAGAATTTCCGGCAGCATCCCAAGCGGTGCCGCTGGCAGAACTTCCAGTTTCGGCAACTCCTGGCGCAGCACCTGGACCACCGCGCCGCCCACGATCGCCAGTTTCGCGAGCGATTTCACCGTCTCGACCAGGCTGTCGGAGCCGAGCATCCGCTTCAGGCCTTTGCCCGGCGACATCTTCGCGAAGTCGACTTTCAATGCGCTCGTCCGCATCGCGAAGCGGGTCTGCAACAGGGTCGAGGCGGTGGCGGCCAGAGCGACCGGGACGGCGAACGGGGCGATGGCGGTGAGACACGCGACGGCGATCTCGTGATACAGCGCGATCGGTTCGGTCAGTGGCAGCCCAGGCTGACTGAGGATCATACCCAGGGGGTGTGTCAGGGTCGGGCCGATCGCCGGGCCCATCGCCATGAAAGCCAGAGTTACCGCTGCGAGGCCGGCCAGCAGCACCGCTTCCCGCGAAACCGGGACCTCGCCCGCCTCCTGGGCTTTTTGCAAGCGCCGGGCGGTGGGGGCTTCGGTGCGGTCGTCCTTGTCTCCTGTCTGGCCGGACATAGGCGGTCAGCCGCCGGGCAGGCTGTCGAAGCCCGTGCGCATCGCCTCGATCCAAACGCCGACGATCGGCGAGGCGATGGCGGCCAACAGCAGCATTCCCAACCCGATCTGTCCCGGCAATGCCACGAAGAAGATCTGTAGCCTCGGCACAAGCCGGGCGATCAGGCCGATCGCCACGTTCCAGGCGACCGCCGCCAGGATGAATGGAGTGGCGAGCCGCAGGGCCAGGTTGAAGCTCTCGGCGACCATCGAGACCGTCGTGGCGGCGCTGTCGGGAACCCAGGCCAGCGTACCAGGAGGGATCAGCCGATAGAAGCCAACGAGTGCCGAGAGCAACACCGTGTAAAGCCCCGAGGACAGGATCAGCGCGGGTACCGCGACATCGTACAGCCTCGCGATGGCGGTGGTTTGCGCGCCGAGTTCGGGGCTTGGCTGCAACACGTTCGCGAGGCCGGCGAAGTCGGCGATGAATTGGCCCGCGAGCGGGAGGCTGGTGGTCAGGACCCGTGCCAGCCAGCCGAACCACAGGCCGTTGCCCAACTCGGTCATGACCATCAGACCAAGTGCGACCTCGCTTGCGGGACGCGGCGGCAAGGCTGGCTCGACGATTGGCAGCAGCAGGATGGTCAGAGTGAGGACCATGCCGGCTTTCACGACGGCGGGGATCGCGGTTTCGCCCAGGCCCGGCAGGAAGGCGAGGGTCGCGCCGATCCTGGCGAGTACCAGGACCAGTCCGAAAGCATGGTTGAGGATCAGGTCCTCGGACAGACCGGCGAAATCAGTCACGATCCGCCGGTCGCGACCATGCGGTCGATCAGCAGGCGGGTGAAATCGGCGAGGGAGCCGAACATCGATACGCCGGTCAACAGGAGTACGGCGCCGATCCCAAGCAATTTCGGGATGAACACCAACGTCGCCTCGTTGATTTGCGTGACCGCCTGCAGCATGGCGACCAGCAGGCCCACGACCAGCGCGACCGCGAGCAGCGGCCCGGACAACTTAAGGATCAGCATGAAAGTCTGCCGCATCAGTTCGGCGATATCCGCTTCATTCATGGACTTTTTCCAATGCGCGGTGCGGGTTCATTTCGTCATGGCCCGTACGAGCCGGGCCATGACGAATGGCGCGGCCGGAGTGCCATCGCTTTCGTCGGTTGGTATCAGATTTGAATGCGCATGATGTCCTGGTAGGCCTGGAGCATGCGGTCGCGCACCGCCGTGGCGGTTTGCAGCGTGAGTTCGGCCTTCGCGAGCGCGGTCGCGACCTCGGTCACATTGCCGCCCTGGGTAATGGCTTTCATCGACTGCGCCTCGGCCTCGTGGCCAGCGTCCATCGCCGAGCCAAGCGCCGATTGCAACGCTTTCCCGAAATCCGCTCCGTTTCCGGCCGCGGCCGGCATGGTCGGAGACACGCCCGTAGAGGGCGTGATTCGCATCATCGGTATGCCGGCGAGCGGGGTGGTCATTTGATCAGATCCAGCGTGTGGGTGAGCATCGATCGGGTCGTAGAGGCAACGTTCAGGTTCGCGCTGTACGACTGTTCGGCATCGCGCATGTCCATGAGCTCGACGAAGCTGTTCACGTTGGGCGTTTTCACGTAGCCGTCCTTGTTGGCCGCCGGATTGCCGGGATCGTACTTCAACGGCGCCTCGTTCTTGTCGGTACCGACCGACTTCACGCTGACAGTCTCCACACCCAGCGCTTTGTCGAGCTTGTTCTGGAAGGTGATCGTACGGCGGTGATATGCGTCGGCTCCGGGGGACGAACCCGTGGTGTTCTGATTGGCCAGGTTCTCGGCGATGATCTTGATTCGCGCCATCTGGACATCCATGCCGGCGGCCGAAACCTGTAACGAACTACTGAGATCCGCCGCCATTTCTATGATGCCTTGCCAAGTGCGACGTTGAACATCGTCATGTAGGATTTGAAAATCGCCGTGACCGTCGAATTGAGTGTTTCCGTGTCGGCCACTTTCATCAATTGCTCCTCCAGCCGGACGCCGTTCTTGTCCGTGGTGCGCGCCGTGGTTTCCGTCATGGAGCGCGCCGACATGCCTGGATCGACGGTGCCCTCCATGTGGTTGGGGTCGGTCCGCACCGGCTGAACCCCGAGCGTGCCGCCGAGCACCATCTGGAAATCTGGCGAGTCCTTGGCCTGGAAGCCGGGGGTGGAGATATTGGCGATATTGCGGGCGAGCACCGCCTGACGCTCGCTCGCCCAGGCGAGACGCTTTCCCGCGACGTCGAAGATTTGCGGCTCTAAGGTAGACATCGGTGAAACTTAACCGACGGGCATTAAGAAGGGGTTAAGACGGACACAGACACTTCGTTCATGTTTCGCGGCGTTCATGTGTCAGGCATGCTCACGTGATTCCAGAACGGAATTGATTTCATCAATCGGCGAACAAAATGACGCACGGTGCTCTCAGGATAAGCCCGGAGCTGGGCACGATCCACACCACTTTGATTAACGCGCCGTGCCAGTGGGCTGGCGTCCTGTCGTCACGGCCGCACCGCGACGCTGATGCACGATAGCCTCACCATGCTGCTGACCTCGGCGGCCGCGTTGGCCGGGATCGTCGGCGTGATCCTGCTGATCGGGCGGGCATTGCGGCATACGTCGCTCGGCAAGCCGAAGTCGGCTGCGAGTCTGTTGATCCTGAAAGATACGATCGCACTCGACGCCCGCCGCCGCCTGCATTTGATCCAGCATGAGGATCGCACGGTACTGCTGCTCACCGGCGGCGAAACCGATGTCGTTGTAGGCTGGCTGGACGGGCCGAAACCGCCATGAAGCGGCTGCTTTGGCTGCTGCTGTTCTTGCCCGTCGCCGCCCATGCCCAATCCGTCGCCATCGACCTTGGCGCGACCGGTCAGGCGGGAGCAACCGCGCGGATCGTGCAACTCACCGCGTTGGTCACTCTGCTGTCGCTGGCCCCGAGCCTGCTGGTCATGGCCACGGCGTTCACTCGCATTGTCATTGTGCTGTCGTTGCTGCGTACCGCTCTGGGCACACAGGGCGCGCCACCCAACACGGTGCTGATCGGCCTCGCGTTGTTTCTGACGTGGTTCGTCATGCAGCCAGTCTTCGAACAAGCCTGGACCGCCGGGATCGTGCCGATGATGGACAACAAGATCGGCGAAATCGACGGCATCCAGGCCGCCGCCGAACCGTTTCGCGGTTTCATGCTGCACAATTTACGCGGCGGCGACCTGGGCTTTTTTCAGGACCTGGCGCACGTGCCGGCTGGGGATACCTCGTGGCGCATCGTCATGCCCGCGTTCATGGTGGGCGAACTGCGGCGCGCGTTTGAGATGGGGTTCCTGTTGTTCCTGCCATTCCTGGTTATCGATATGGTCGTGGCCAGCGTGCTGATGAGCCTCGGCATGATGATGCTGCCGCCCAACGTCGTATCGTTGCCGTTCAAACTGGTATTCTTCGCCACCGTCGATGGCTGGCAACTGGTATCCGGCGGTCTGGTGCGAACGTTCGGCTGACGCGGCTACAGCAACTGGCCGCCATCCACCGCGATGGTTTGTCCGGTCACCCAGGCCGCCAAGGGTGACGCGAGGAACAATGCCACGTTGGCGATTTCCTCGGGATGCCCGAGCCGTCCGAACGGGATTGAACTCAATACCGCGTTATAGAGCCGCGGATTATCCGTCTTACGCCGGTCCCACACGCCGCCGGGAAACTCGATCGAGCCGGGAGCGATACAGTTTACCCGGATGCCGTCCTTGGCGTACATCGCCGCCTGGCTGCCAGTGTAATGAATCACCGCCGCCTTGATCGCGCCATAGGGCGGTTGCCGCGCGGCGGTGTGCATGGCCGCGATCGAGGATATGTTCAACACGCTGCCCTTTGACGCCCGCAGCGCCGGCAGCGCTTCCTGCGTCGCATGGACGATCGCCATCATGTCGATCGCGAGACTGCTGGTCCAGCCTTTCTCGTCATCCGATGATCCGAACGCCGAGGCGTTGTTCACCAGGAAATCGACGCCGCCCAAAGCCTCGGCCGCAGCGCGGATGTAGCCGCGGACACCACTTTCGGTGGCCACGTCGGCGCTGGCGGCGTGTGCTTTGTGGCCGTACTGGGCGATCTCGGCGCGGGTTTGTTCCAGGGTGCCGGCGTCGCGGGCGCAGATCGAGACGTCGCCTCCGGCGGCGGCGAAACCCAGGGCGATGGCGCGGCCAATGCCGCGGCTGCCGCCACAGACAATGGCCTTCTTGTTGGTGAAGTCGATGAGCATGGGGTCGCCTCCGGAACTGATCGGCGCCAGCGTGGCAATCGAAGACGCGCGGCGCAAGGGTACCGTCAACCGTAAACGCGGGTTGTCACAAGGTCCACGGCATGAACGATCTTCCCGGCTGAATCGTCATCCGCGAGGGACGCGATCACAGGGCCGAGCAGAACAGCGCGAACAGTCTGCATCTGCCATGGAACCAGGACGACTCGCCGGCTCTCCACCACGAAGACCGGTAACATTCGCGGCTCATGCTGCCCGGAACCGCCAAGATTTGCCAGCGGAATGACCAAACGGGTCGGGAGATGGTCCAGTTGGCGGCTTTGCATCACGACGACATAGGGGACTTCCGTGCGATTCCGCCCGGGCGACCGATGGACGTCGAATTGCGCCATCAGAGTGTGGAGAACTCCTCGCCCCACACGCCGTGCCTGGCGAAGAACTTAATGCCCATATCGACTATTTCATCATAGAAGGCCTGGTCGTACGTGCTATGTCGGTTCCCGCCGCGGTCAATCAGTCGACAGAGTTCTTGTTCCACGACTTCGGAAACGTCGCCCATCTTGTCCGCTACCTCGCGCACGAGGTCTTCACTAAGAAGGAGTTGGATGGGCCGCTTGGGGCCGGATGGCTGGTAGGTCATGTCTGGCCTTTCTCTCACTAACCGATGCTACGTGCGCGTGGCCCCTGCCAGCAAGCGTCGAGCGCTCCCAAAGGTGGAAATCGGCTAACCTCCATGATCTCCCGGCTCCGAGAAGTCCGTGCCTTCATAAAACTCGGCGATGGGAATTTCGATGCCGATTTCCGGCATCGCCAAAACTTCACCGTCGATCAGAGCGGTCGCGATCCACGGTTCGTCACCTTTGGCACGCGAATGGACCACGAGGCCAACGCTGGTATGTTCAAGGATCACGTAACGGCGGATGGACGGAACGGCCTGGTATTCGCGTACCTTTTCGATCCAATCGGTCAGGCTGGAAGTTGGACTGGGCACCTCGAACACCACCACGGCCCCCGGCACGACGCGATCCGTCGCGGGTTCCTTTGCGCGGGCAACCAGTGCGTCGGGGTAACGCACGGCGTCACCGATGGTGGCGACACCGGCATCCAGCCCCAGCACTTCGTAGTCGCTGCCTTGCAGCCGCGCGCGCAGCTCAAAGCAAATATTGCCGGCGATCCTGCTGTGGTTGCAGGTCCCGCCGGTCATCGCGACGGGCTGG
>CALFNB010000408.1 GCA_937902425.1 uncultured Acetobacteraceae bacterium
CATCAGTGAGTTTGTCGCCCGGTTCCGCGCACTGTTCGATGCGGAGATTTATATACCAAAATATCTGGACCTGACCGCGCTCGGGGGTCTTGCCGGCTACATTCATATCCTCGCCCGGACCCACGCATCGGATGAGTGGATCTTCCAGCGCTTCGCACCCGCATGTGCCGCATGCATGGGAATGGACCTGACCGGAGCCAAAGTCAGCGATCCGCACCTCGCACCCTACAGCGTGCGACTCGATGAAAAGCTGGCGCGCCTCGCTCGGCAAGAAGCCCCGTTGTACGGGAAGACGCGACTGAACACACCGGACCGGGGGTTCATCGTGCACTGGCTGTTCGTACCGATGAGCAACACAGGCCAGATCATTACTCATTGTTTGCTGATGTTGGCCTGGAAGGGAGGAGAAAATCATGACTACCGCCAAAGTACCGCGGATTTGGGCCAATACAGTGAGGCGATGGAGCCACAAAGTCGCTAATGCGGCGACCGGTGAACACCTTGCTCAGGCCGCGGCATGGATGGAGCGTCTGGTGGACCACAAGCCAGCCGCCGAAAGACAGCTCGTTTACCCATGTTCCTGAGAGATGACCCGCACAGGCGAGCAGGTAACTGGCTGGTGCTGCTGTTCGGTGTGGCGCTCGCCATCGGGCTTATATTGCGCTTGCTCCAGATGATCTGAGGTTCAGCCACTACCACGCAGCGGGCTGTGTCAGTGCCTCGCCGCGACCGTAGGCTTGCCTGTTCCGCGACAATCAAAAGACTTGTTCAGCGACAATCAGCGACACAACCATCGGTGGATGCCCTTCCTTTGAGTGGACGCCCGTCAAGCCCGTAGCCGCCTTGGGCGGTGGCCTGAAGGGCCAGGCTTTACGGGCGTCCACTCAAAGAAGACGATCGAGGAGAGTTGCAATCGTAGGTAGATACCCGAAGTTGCTGCTGCATCGCCCTGATTGTCGCGCAAGCCGGGTTTTGATTGTCGCGCAATAGCTTGCCTTTGCCACAAACAGTTCGTGGGTGTCCACGATCCCGCGTACGTAGATTCCCGTATGGTTTCCGGCGCCAATGGATGCGATGCTTGGCCATATGAACGCCTACACGGTCGAGACGGATGGGATCAGCGGCCTTCAGGTCATCGTCACCGCGCCTGATGGCAAAGTACACCTCACCAGTCCGAGCCTTTCCAGCTGGAAGCAAGCTCAGGACTGGATAGACGAACATCGTCGCAGCGCGAAACGGGATACGCCTTCCTCAAAATCTCCATGATGGGTCTGGCTCGACGATACCGACCGGTAAGCCGGCACAGGTCACGTGAAGGACATGGCGTTCGCATGCCGCGGTTACTGAAGAAAATACCATAAGCGATCATTCCCCTGCTTGCCCAACTCAAGGCGCGAATGATCCGCCGAGCCGTATTCCCTGACCAAAGACGTAGCCGCCCGGCGGCCGAATTGTCCGCCGCGGTGGAACTGGCGGCCTCGGTGCGCGAAATCGCCGAAACCATGGCGAAGTCGAAGACAGCGGTCGACGCCGCGCATAACCAGCTTACGACCGCCGATCAGGTGATCCGGAAACTCTCGGCGATGTCGAACTCGATGAGTGGGATTGTCAGTTTGATCCGCGACACCGCTGGCCAGATCAACCTGCTGGCGCTGAACGCGACAATCGAATCGGCGCGGGCGGGCGACGCGGGAAAAGGCTTCGCTGTCGTGGCGGCCGAGGTGAAGAGCCTGGCGCGCCAGGCTGGCAGCGCCACTGATAAGATCGCCCAGGAAATCGATAGCTTGCAGGTCGTGTCGGAGGAGGTGGTGGCGGCGCTGGGGATCGTCGGCGTGTCGATCAATGCAGCGCTGGAACACGTGACGGCGGCCGCCGGCGCTGTCGAAGAACAGAATGTCGTGACCCAGGAGATGTCGCGGGCAATGCAAAAGACCGCGGACAGCGTCGCCGCGATCAACGACAACATGACCGGAATCACAGCGGCGGTGCATCAGGTCGAGCAAACCGTGAACAGCACTCGCGATGCCGCGCAGGTGCTTGTCCGGTAGCGGTCGAGCGGAAGCGAAGCCAATCCAGCAACCGGATCTGGGCCTGGGAACGTGTCAACGTCGATCCAGAGGCGTCATACTCGACTCGGCGTTGCCCCCGGATGATTGAATGCTGGACCGTCATCAGACTGTCGATGCCTATGACGATGCCAGAACGAGATCGATGTTGCCCAGGTCAGCCGCCCGGACAGCCCTGAGCCTCGACATAGACGGCATAGACGGACTGGCTGGCGGTCATGAACAGACGATTCCGTTTGCGCCCACCAAAACAGAGGTTGGCACAGCGTTCCGGCAGCAGGATACGTCCGATCAGCGTGCCGTCGGGGGCGAACACGGCAACGCCGTCCTGGTCGGGTCCGCCCGAAAAACCGCACCAGACGTTGCCCGCGGTATCGCAACGAATTCCGTCGGCGTAGCCTGGCATCCCATCGAAGAACACCCGGCCGTTCACCGCCCGGCCGTCGACCATGTCGTAAACATGCGTCGTCTTGGTGCCGCTCGGCGTGTCGACCACGTAAAGCCGGCTCTCGTCGGGCGAGAAGCACAGCCCGTTCGGACGCTCCATATCGCCGATCGCGATACCGAGCGCGCCGCTGCCGGGGTCGAGCCGATACACACGGAACGGCAATTCCGCGGCCGCCTTGTCGCCAAGATAGTTACTGCGGATACCAGCGCCATTGTCACTGAACCAGATCGATCCGTCGGACTTCGCCACCACGTCGTTTGGGCCGGTCAGCCTGGTGCCCTCGAACGCGGCCGCCAGAACGGTGACGGTTCCGTCATGTTCGGTGCGCGTGAGGGTCCGGCTGCCAAGTTCGCAGGTGATCAGGCGGCCTTGCCGGTCGCGCGTGTTGCCGTCGGGGAACCCGGCGGGATCGCGCAGCACCGCCACCGCGCCCGTGATCTCATCCCAGCGCAGCAGCCGGTCGTTGGGAATGTCGGAGAACAGCAAATAACGTCCATCGCCGTAGTACGCCGGGCCTTCGGTGAAGCGAAAGCCGGTGGCGATGCGTTCGATCGCGGCATTGCCGAGCACCATGTGCTGGAAGCGCGGATCGAGCACGACAATGTCCGGATCGGGATAGCGGATGGGCGCGGTCGATTCCCAGCGCGACGGGCCGCCGCTGGTGGCCGGCACAGCGGCTCCGGTTTGCATCGATGCGGTCATTCCCTGGCTCATTGCGATTTCCCTCCGTTTGGCCGCGGGGATTGGACACCGATGTGGCTCGGGCTGCAAACCGGAGCTGGCCGAGTGTCCTCGGCGACGCGGGCATTTGCACTTCCGGTCACGCCGTGCGGCACTGATGATCGCCGGGCAACGAGGGAGATTGGCGTGGGTCAGCGAATTGAAGAACTGGCGGCATTCGTCGCCTCGGCGCGGTGGGACGATGTCCCCGATTCGGTCCGGCGTCACACGAAGCGCGTGCTGCTGGATACTCTGGGCGTGATCCTGGCGGGCGGGGAGCGGCCTGAAGTGCGGCGGCTTCGAGAACGGCTGTCGGGAGGCTCCGGCGCCACGGTGTATGCCCGTGGTTGGCAAGCCCAGGATGCGCGGACCGCGGCGCTGTTGAACGGCATCGCGGGCCGGTCGATCGAGTTGTGCGAAGGCCTGCGTTTCGTTTCGGGTCAGGCGGCGATGCAGGTTTTGCCCGGCGTGCTGGCGGTGGGCGAGCAGGCCGGCAGCTCCGGCCGTGAGATGCTGATGGCGTTGCTGCTGGGATACGAGGTCGCCGCCCGGCTCGCCGGAGGGTTCACGCCACGGCCGTTGGCGCATCAGAACGGTCAGGTGTCGCTGCTGGCGGCGGCGGCGGCGGGCGCTCGGCTGCGCGGGCTCGACGCGGGCGGGGTCAGCCGGGCGATGCGGATCGCGACCACGCTGGTGCTGACGCCGAGCTACACCAACGCGGTGGCCGGCGCGACCGCTCTGAACGTCGCCGGCGGCATGAGCGGGTTCGCCGCGGCGCTGGCACCGGACCTCGCGCTCGCCGGGTTCGAGGCTCAGGACAACGCGGTTGAGGAGGCGTTGGGGGAGCTGGTGGGCGGCGGGTTCAAGACGGATGGATTGTTGGACCAACTCGGAACGACCTGGCACATCACGCGCAATTATTTCCGGCTGTACGCATGCTGCAATCCAATCCATCCGGCGCTGGATTGTCTGGCCTCGGCGTTGGCGGAGTTGCGGCCTGAGCCGGAGCAAATCGCGCGGATCGATTGCGCGACGTATCGGTTTGCCTCGGTGATGCGGGATCCAAATCCGCGGAATTATTTCGCGTCGAAGTATTCATTGCCGCATGCGGCGGCGACGATGGTCGTGCGCGGGCACGCGGGGTTCGGTGCACTGGACGATAAGGCGGTGGATGATCCGGCGATCGCGGCGCTGCGTCAGCGTGTGACGGTGACGGAGGACCCGGCGATGACGGCGGTGGCACCTCGGCTGCGGCCGGCGCGGGTGACGGTGACGCTGACCGATGGCCGGAGCGCCACGCACGCCTGCGAGAGCCACCGCGGGGACTTTCAGGCGCCATTCACGGACGCGGAGTTGCGAGCGAAGTTTGCCGACCTGGCCGGAGTGGTGTTGACGGCGGAAGGGGCGGCGGCGGTCGAGCACGCGGTGGATCGTTGCGAGGAGTGGGATAACGTGGGCGTGCTGACGGCGCTGTTCCGGCGTCACGGGCTTGCGTGACCAGGTCGCGGCCTGGCACACTGCCGGCCGGAGGTATCACATATGACAGTCGCGGACCCAAATCGCGTCGTTCTGACCGGGGAAAACCCGTTCATCCGCCTGAGTGAGACGGATGGCGCTCCGCTCAGTACCAATGCCAGCTTCTGGCGGATCATCACCTCCGGCGGTGGTCCTGGGCATGTGCTTTATATCAAAAGCGAACTGACCGAGGACCGGTGGCGGATTTACTCGGACAACATCGGCATGGCGCGCTGGCTGCAGAGCACAGTGCAGGGGATGTTGAACGCGGAACTGAAGGATCTGTCGATTCCGGTGACCGAGGCGGGGTTCACCAAATCCGGCGATCCGCGGGATTATTGGACGGAGACGGCGGCGGCGGCGGGCGAAACCGTGACCCTGACATGGCATGACGTCGGCGATCCGTTGCTGATCCACACTTATCCCAATGTCGGACCGGATGCCCGACCGTATGGGGTGTGCACGGTGTTGATCCCGGCGGCGGGTGCTCGGGTGACGCGAAATGGGGTGCAGGCCAGGGGGACGGCGTTTCCTCGGGTGCGCGAGGGTCGGCCATTCAGCACATGCGCGCTGGCGTTCTGTGAGAGTTGGACGGAGCCAAGGTAGCAGACTGCCGCCGCGGGTCACAAACGCCGGTCGCACTCGACATCATTCACCGGGCCATTATGTTCGATCGCGGTCGCCGCGCTCGCCGGATCCATCCGCGCGACCGAGGCGATCGCAAGGACGCACCGTTATGAAACATGCGCTGATCATTGGCGGCTCGCGCGGATTGGGGCTTGGGCTGGTGCGCGAACATCTGGTCCGCGGCTGGCATGTCACCGCCACCGCTCGCACGCCGTCCGCCGATCTGGACACATTGTGCCGGGAGATGGATGGACGGTTGACGTTGGCGACACTGGACATCACGTCGCGCGTTCAACTCGCGGCGCTCGCCGCGCGGCTGCGAGGTCAGACGTTCGATCTGTTGTTCCTCAATCCCGGTATCATGGCCGGGCGTGGCGCGGCGCCTGGCGACGTGCCCGACAGCGATATTCAGACCCTCTTCCTGACCAACGCGATCAGCCCGATCCGCGTGGCGGAGGCTCTGGCCGGCCACGTCGCACCGGGCGGACTGATCGCCTTCATGTCTTCCATTCTGGGGAGCATCGCCACCAACGACGATGGCCGCGCGGAATTGTACCGTGCCAGCAAGGCGGCGTTGAACTCGCTTATCCGCAGCTTCCGCGCGCGTCACGCGGCGGATGACATCACCGTGCTGGCGATGCACCCCGGCGTGGTGCGGACGTCAATGGGCGGACCCGGCGCTCCGCTGGACATCGAAACCAGCGCACGCGGCCTGGCCGATGTGATCGCTGCGAGATGGGGCAGCGGCGGGCAGGCGTTCGTTGATTACCGGAACGAGATTATCCCGTGGTGATGCGGTCGACGCGCGCGTAATCCAACCCCCGCGCCAACCAGCACCCAACCTGGACCCCCGTGACCTGGCCCGTCCCATCCCGCCGAAACGCCAACGTCCAGTCCCCCGGCGGCGTATGATCCAACGCCCGCGGGCACGGCAGCATCCACACATCCGGCCCCACCGGCTCCAGCATCTCCATCCGCCCCTGTCCCAGGAACCCCGAGAACCCGCCGTAAAGCACACCGCCGCCATCCGTCACGGTCACTTCGGCATCCAGTTCCTCGCACCGGTACCGGCCGGCGACATCGGTCACCGCTTCGCCCTCCAAACGCCGTAGGCAGGTACTCCAATTTTCCCGCGGGCGATCCATCCACAGCCCGTCCTCGCCAGGCCGAAGCAGCGTGCCGTCGTCGGTCCCCGCTGAGCCGTCGGCTCGCAGGTCCAGTTGCTCCGCCGCGTGGCCGAACCGCAGCCGGACCCACCCACGAGCCCTCGCATCGATGCGCACCGCGAGACCGGTCTCCGGCTCGACGTACGCGCCTAGCCATTCCGGTGTCGGAATGGTCGCATCCTCTCGCGGCCCCGCCTCTTCCAGTACAGCGCCAAGCAAATCCCTCGCCGCGTCCTGTGCGTTCGCCATGTGATTGAAAAGGACAACGACCGACACCCGCTCCGACGGCACGTAAAGCCGGTGGCTTCGCCAACCGCGCAGCGCCCCGCCATGGCCAATGACGCGACGGCCGAATTCCGTCGACCGGTTCAGCCCGAACCCGTACGGCGCTTCCCCTCCGTCGCCAAACCTCACCTGGGCCGACAGCCGCCGGTACAGCCCGTCCGGATCATCCCGCGTCGCATCGATGAACCGCTCCCAGGCGATCATGTCGTCCAGGCTCGCACCTAACCCGGCATCGCCGGTCCACAGGATGCGGTTCTCGGCGGCGCGGAACCCGCTGGCCACCGAGCCCTCGTATCCCGTGGTGCCGTCCGGCATGGCGCCGGTGTCCGCGGCCAGCAGAGCGCTGTCCATCCCCGCGGGATCAAAGATCCGGGAGCGTAACAACTCCGCGAAACCACGCCCGGCGCGCTCCGCCAATATGTCCGACAGCAGGCGGAAATTCTGATTGACGTAGGAAAATCGCGTGCCCGGAACGAAATGCAGCGTTCGGGTCGAGCCGATGATCCGGGCAGCTTCGCTCTCGCCGAACGGCGCCTCGACCGGCGAGCCGTGCAGCATCGCCAAAGCCCAGTAGTCGCGCATTCCAGATTGGTTGTGGCAGAGATGAACAGCGCCCGGCGCGGCCTGTCGCAACAGCGGCAGACGGGCGCGCACGTCGCCGTCCAGCACCGACGGGTCCGGGAATGCGTCCAGCACCAGGGCGCAGGTGAACTGCTTGGTGATCGAGCACATTCGAAACAACGTGCGCGGCGTGAAGCGGATGCGCCGCTCGGCATTGGCCCAACCCCAGGTGTGGCGGACCAGGACCTGCCCGTCGCGCAGCACGGCGATCGCACCACCCGGCCCGGCATAAGTACGCGGCAGAGTTTCGACCGTGCGATCAAGACGGGAAGTTGTCATGGCCGGCACTTTCCTGTGCTGGGGACGCCGAGGTTCGCTGCTCTACCTGCGGCCGAGCAGTCCTGGCAACGGATCAATGGTCGCCATCGTGTGGCGGCCGATCGCGTTGATGAACGCGGCACCGAACGGATCGAGCCGTTCCGCGTGGCCAAGCACCGTGACGCGTTCGGCAACGCGATCGGCGGTGTGTGGGCGGAGCGCAGAGCACACCCAATGAAATTCAGCGGGGCCGCGGGGCCTGGTGTCGTAACGGTGGCGACAGGTCCCGCCGGCACGACGCCGCGACGAACTGGCCGCGGCGCTCGCCGACGACGCCTGTCACCCGCGCCATCATTCACGCCGCCAGTTTCACCAAACTCTCGATTTCCGCCATGCGCGGACCGACTCGCTCGGGACGTTGGCTGCCGAGGTTCACCACCAAACGGTCCACACCCAGTTCCGCGTATTCTCGCATGGCGTCGATCGGCATCGACACGGGCGGCGTGATGATGATCTGGAAATCCGCGCCACGCGTGCGTCCGGCTTTGGCGAACGCGGCGTCAAGGCGCCCGAGCATTTCCTTCGTAGCAGCGGGGTCGCGATTGAAACCATACCACCCGGCACCGAAACGAACGGCGCGCCGGAAAGCCGCGTCGGCGTAGCCTCCAACGATGATTGGCACGTGCGGCTTCTGGATCGGTTTGGGGTCCATCCGGCAGGTCTCGAATTTTATCCATTTGCCGGCGAAGTCGACCACCGGCTCCGTCCACAACCGTCGCATGACTTCCAGGAACTCGTCGCAGCGCGCCCCGCGATCTTCCCAGCGATAGCCGCAGGCCTCGACTTCTTCCTTGTTCCAGCCGACGCCGATACCGAAATCGATGCGCCCGTCGGTCAGCCAGTCGAGCGTGCACATCTCCTTGGCGGTGTAGATCGGATTGCGCTGCGGCACGAGAGCGACGCCCGTGCCAAAGCGCACCTTGGTCGTCACGGCGGCGAGGAACCCGAAAGTGGCGGTCACATCCAGCATGCCGCCGCCCGCCGGAACGGGAATGCGTCCGTCTTTCGAACCGGGATAGCCGAACGTGTTCTTGTCGAACAGCGCGACGTGCTCACCCATCCAGATTGAATCGAGGCCCATGTCCTCCGCGCGCCGGCCGAAGTCACGGATCATACGCGGTGTCGCCAGGGGCGACATGAATGTTGCAAAGACGCCGATCTTCATTTTGGCATTCCTCATTTTGGGCGGGTAGTGTTACCGGTACCGCGTTGATTGGTTGATACGCCGCTTCGTCCGCGCCTGTTGCGCTCACGAACCATCAACCGACCGTTGCATGATTAGATCGTGGGGCCCGCGTTATCAACATGCGGCGATGGCCCGGCTCAAACGGTGAGATCAATCAGCCGCCGATGTCGTCGCGGGGAGCTCCCCCGGTTGACGGCGGCGACGCGTGTGGCCAGGAGACGCAAGATCCGCGATCTGGTCTCGCTGGTGCTCCCGGTTGATTGACGGCGCCGAAATGGTATGCCCAAAGCGGGCCAGGAAAGTATGGCGACGATGTCTGGGCTGACGTCGCTCATGCCATGAACGACGACACCGTGGAATTCGGAGGGACACCAGAATGACGATGAACTGCGCGAAACTGGCCGCCGATCTGGAGCGCCTGTTGAAGCTGCGCAATCCGCCTTTCGGCATGAAGCTGTTCGAGCGGGTCGAGGACATGGAGGCGATCCCGCGCATCCGCAGGCCGAAGGCGATCCATGCCTTCGATCAGGTGGTGGCGCAGTGCGCACGGCTCGGCTGGACCGTGGGTGTCACCGCCGACAATCTGGTTGGCGCGCAGTGCCGGGCGGTGATTGGCCTTGGCGATGCCAAGGACGACAAATGGAAGTCCGGCCAGCATATGGTTGGCGTTTGGTACTCGACGCCGGACGACGCCGGAGCGCATCAGGCGGCGATGAACTGCGTCGACGACGGCACTTATCAGGCCATGGTCGTCTCGCCGTTGTCGAGCGGCAGGCTCGATCCGCCGGACATCGCGCTGTTCTACGCCACGCCGGGCGCCATGATGTACTTCATTAACGGCCTGCAATGGTCTGGCTACAAGAAATTCGATTGGAGCGTGGTCGGCGAGTCCGCTTGCGCCGATTCCTGGGGCCGCGCGTTGAAGACAAGGCAACCCAGCCTGTCGATCCCCTGCTTCGCGGAGCGGCGCTACGGCGGCGTGCTGGATGACGAGATGCTGATGGCATTGCCACCGGAGCAACTCGTGCAGGCGATCACCGGAATGGAGGCGTTGGCCAAAAACGGCTTCCGCTATCCGTTCCCGCAATATGGCATCCAGCAGGACGTGCGGGCCGGCATGGGCGTGAGTTATCCGGATCGGAAACCGCCGGCGGGATAACGCTTCGGATGTCGCGGCGGCCGGTCATGATATCAACCAACCGCTTCCGCCGTCCCGAACGCCGCTGACCGCACGATCGCCTCGAACACCGCCACGCCGTGCCTGATGTCTGACAGCGGGGTCGGGAACGGCCGCCGCGCTTCGATGCTCGCGGCGAACGATTCCAGTTCGGCCGTCAGCATGTTGAAGCCCTTGGTTTCGAACACCTCGGGTGCCGCGGCGCCGAATGCCTCGTCTGGCAACGATGCGATGAAGCGGAACGTCCCCATTTGATGGCTGAGGATTTCGGCGAACCCGCCGGTCCCATAAAGCGCCATCCGGTAATGCGGCGTGGCGACCGTTGAGCAAAAGATATGACCGGTCGCGCCGGTTTTGAAGGTCAGCAGCACATCCGTCGTGTCGTCCGCGTGTGCCGCCGCGCGGCGGCCGACCGTGGCGAACACGCTTTCGATCGGCCCGAGCAGATCGATCATGCCGTCGACCAGGTGCACACCGATCGCGGTCATCGCCCCGCCCGGCGCCTCATTCGGTTGAGCGCGCCACGCGGTCGCGGCAAGCTCCAGCCCATGCAGCGCGGTTTGCTCGGCGCTGATGGTGACGATGGTGCCAAGACGTCCAGTATGCACCGCCTCACGCAGACGGGTCATCGAGGGATGGAACCGGCGGTTGAACCCCACCGCCAGGACGATGCCCGCGCGGTCGGCGGCCTCCAGCATCTGGTCCGCCTCCGCGAGGGTCAGGGCGAAGGGCTTTTCCACGAACACGTGCTTGCCGGCGGCGGCGGCGCGGCGGACCTGGTCCGGATGCTGGCTGTGCGGCGTGGCGAACACCACCGCGTCGATCGCGGGATCGCCCAGGACCTCATTCAGATCCGCTGTCCAGCGCAGGGATTTCTCGCGGCAGAACGCATCGGCGGTTTGCCGCGTGCGGGTGTTCGCGGCGGTGAAGCGCAATGCCGAACTCTCGGCGGTGCTGTTGACGAGGTTCTTGCCCCACCGGCCGAGGCCCACGATCGCCGCCCTGATCATATCATTCCCCCTCCACCTCAGCGAGAAACGCGGTGACGAAGTCGCGCATGAGTTTCGACCGTGCCGCCATGCGCTGGCCCTCGGCGGGCAGAAATCCCTCGGCCACTTTGAACAGTTTGGCGGGGAAGTGATCCAGCGCATAGGCACGGTCATCCAACGGCCGCGCCTCGGCGCCCGGATCGCCGAGATGATACAACGCTCCATCCATTCGCCCACCGACATGAAAGCACCGCGCGACGCCGATGGCACCGATCGCGTCGAGCCGGTCGGCGTCCTGAAATATCTTCGCTTCCAACGTCTTCGGCACCAGGCCGGCGGAAAAACTGTGCGTCTCGATCACGTGCGCCAACCCATCCACGCGGGCCGGAGACCACTGCAACGGCGCGACGATTTCGCGTGCTCTCGCCGCCGACAACCGGGAGGCCAGGGGTCGTTGGGGACTGTCTTTCTCCACCGCCACGCAATCGTGCAGAATCGCCGCGGCCAGCAACGGTTCCGTGTCGCAATCCGGTTCGGTTCGCGCGATCCGCGCCGCATTCCGCCAGACCCGGACAATGTGCGAAACGTCATGCGAGCCACCCGCCAGACTCGGGTCAAATGCGCTCAGCAGAAGATCGGCGAGCGGCTGATGCGGCGCGAATGGTTCGGTCATCCGATAGGGCGTCCTGCACGGGAGGGGGTTGGGAGCCGACGGAGTTTACGTCATTCTCCCCGCGACCGTCGCATGGGGACCGTCGCATGGGAGGTCACGACATGGCAGGCAGACGCAAGTTCCTGATGGGAAGCGCAGCGCTCCTGGCCGCGCCGATTGTGGCGAGGGCGCAGGGAGCCTCGGTGCTGAAGTTCGTGCCGGCGGCGGATTTGTCAGTGCTCGATCCGGTTTGGACGACGAGCTATCAGACCCGGGATCACGGCTTTTTGGTGTTCGACACGCTGTATGGCCTCGACTCGGCATTTCGGCCATCGCCGCAAATGGCGGCCGGCGCGGTGACCGAGGATGCCGGCAAAACCTGGCGCATCACGCTGCGCGATGGCCTGTCGTTCCACGATGGCAGCAAAGTCCTGGCGCGCGATGCCGCCGCCTCGGTTCGGCGCTGGGGGGCGCGCGACGGGTTCGGCCAGGCCTTGCTCGCCGCGTGCGACGAAATCGGTGCCCCGGACGACAAGACCATTCTGTTCCGGCTGAAAGCGCCGTTTCCACTGCTGCCCGACGCACTGGCGAAGACTCCGCCGAGCATGTGTCCGATCATGCCGGAGCGGCTGGCGCTGACCGATCCGTTCAAGCAGGTCACCGAAATGGTCGGCAGCGGTCCGTATCGTTACAAGACCGATGAGCGGGTCGCGGGCGCGCTGGTGGTCTATGAGCGGAACCAGGCGTACCAACCGCGGACCGATGGCGTCGCCGACGGCACCGCCGGCCCGAAAATCGCGCATTTCGATCGGATCGAGTGGCGGATCATTCCCGATTCCGCCACCGCCGCCGCCGCCCTGCAACGCGGCGAGATCGACTGGTGGCTGACCCCCGACGCCGATCTGCTGCCAGTGTTGCGCAAGCATACCAACGTGATCGTCGAGAATACCGTGCCGACCGGCTTCATCGCCACGATGCGGTTCAACCATCTGATCCCGCCGTTCAACAATCCCGCCATCCGGCGTGCCATGTTCGGTGCCGTGACGCAGTCCGATTACATGATCGGCATGGTCGGCACCGATCCCGCGAACTGGCGCGACAACGTGGGCTATTTCTGTCCCGCCACCGCATTGGCCAACGACGCCGGCATGGCGGCTCTGACCTCGCCGCGCGATCCCGCCAAAGTGAAACGCGCCCTGGCCGAGGCGGGTTACGGGGGCGAACCGGTCGTGGTGTTGACGCCAACCGACATCGCCTCCGCCCGTGCTCTCGCCGAGATCACCGCCGATACAATCCGCAAACTGGGTGTCAACGTTGAGGCGGCGACGATGGAGTGGGCGTCGCTCGTGCAACGCCGCGTGAAGATGGATCCGGTGGGGCAGGGGGGCTGGAACATATTCCACACCAGTTGGGCCGCTTTGGACATGGTCAATCCGGCGGGCCATGTGTTTCTGCGTGGCAACGCCAGGTCCGCGGCGCCAGGGTGGCCGAGCAGTCCGCGCATCGAGGCACTGCGCGACGAGTGGTTCACCGCGCCCGACGAGGCCGCGCAACAAACCATCGCGCGCGCCTTGCAGCTTCAGGCGTTCCAGGACGTGCCGTATATTCCGCTTGGGCAGTATTTCGTGCCGACCGCGTATCAGGCGAGCCTGTCCGGCATCATTCACGGCAATCCGGTGTTCTGGAATGTCCGCCGCCGGTGATGCGCGGGGTGGTGGCCCGTATTGGCGGTCTTTCGAAGCACTGGTTTCGGCCATTTTCACGTGAACGCGGTTTGTGTTCCGTGTAAGAGGGGCAAAAGTGCGGGCAGATTTCGAAGATTTAGCAATAATTACGTCCCATGACATCGAAACGGTGGTAGGTTTCCGCCATTTCTGCATTTAGCGTCAAAATATGCTGCACCTGCGTGCCCGTGGTTTTGCCCCTCTTACTGTTCCGTCGCACAACCCTTTGATAACAAGCGGGGACAAAGGATGGATTGAGATGTGTGACTCTTGTAGGGTCGAGCCCGAGGATGACGATCATGCAACGCATCGAGGATGACGGTCATGCCATGCATGACGCGGGAGGAACGACATGAACACATTTGAACTCGTTTGGGATTCACGCTGTGGTGTCGCGGAATCTCCGGTCTGGGACGCGGTCAACCGGCGGCTGTTGTTCTGCGACATCAACGGGAAGAAGATCAACGCGCTCTCGGTCGACACCGGTGCGCGCCAAACCTGGGATTTGCCGGAAGTTGTCGGCAGTTTCGGTCTGTGCCGCTCCGGCCGTCTCGTCGTCGCGTTGCGCCATCGCGTCGTGTTGTTCGATCCGAAAACCCAGGCGATCGCCGACCTGACACAAGCCGTTGTCGAACCGGTCACCAACCGGCTGAACGACGGCAAGGTTGGACCCGATGGCGCGTTCTGGGTCGGCAGCATGGATGAGAACTCACCACGTCAACCGCTCGGGGCGCTGTATCGCGTCACCGCTGACGGACGCATCGAGAAAAAGTCCGAGGGCTACGCGGTATCGAACGGCCTCGCCTGGTCGCCGGACGGACGCATCATGTATCATTCCGACTCCACCTCGGCGATCATCGAGGCGTGGGATTTCGATCCCGTGACCGGTGGCCAGAGCAACCATCGCGTGATCGCGAAACTGACCAGCGAGGCAGGCCGCCCCGATGGCGCCGCGATGGATATGGACGGCAATTACTGGTCGGCCGGACCCTCCGCCGGTTGCATCAATTGCTTCTCGTCCGCCGGTCAGTTGCTGAAGAAACTTCCCTTCCCGGTGCCGGGACCCACGATGCCCTGCTTCGCGGATGATTTCATGTATGTGACATCTCTCCGCGAAGGCAAATCTCCCGAAACTCTCCAGCAATATCCCACTCTGGGCGGGTTGTTCCGGATCTCCGCTCCCGCCGTCGGCGCGCCGGTCGCGATGTTCGCCGATTGATGCGACGTCCGACGTTCACACGGACGCGAACGGGAAATCATCAGGGAACCTAAGTTGACATTAATCGTTATCAGGAGCGCCGGTTTTCGTTGCGCGATACCGGTGGCTTGCGCACATGTTCGTCTGACTGACCGAATGAGGGAACCGAGTCCATGCAACATCTGATCGCACCCGTGTCGCTCGGCCTTGGTGCTCTGCTGTGCCTTTCAGCCTGCACCAATCCGTATGATCCGGGTCAGCGCGCGGTCGGCGGTGCCCTTCTGGGCGCGGGAACCGGCGCCGCGATCGGCGGTTTGGCCGGCGGCGGCCGGGGTGCCGCGACCGGAGCCCTGATTGGAGGCGCCGTGGGCGCGGTCGGCGGAGTCGCGACCACCCCGCAACCTCCGCCGCCCGGCTATTACCAACCGGGCAACTATCCGCCGCAGCCTGGCTATTATCCGTCGCAGCCTGGCTATTACCCGCCGCCGCCGGGTTATTACCCGCCACCACCCGGGTATTATCGCTGACCGATCACGCGGTCCGCACCAGCCCGCGCATCGGTTGGGCGGGCGCGCTACCCGGAAAGACAGTGCCCAACGCCGCCTGACCCAGCCCCAGATGACCCACCAGAATCCCCTGAGCGACCGAACGTAGATCGGTGGTCGGGGCCAGATCGCGATTTTCGAATAACTGACCAGGCGCGAGGCCGGGCCAGTTCGCCACCACCCGGCCGCCCGCCACCGCGCCGCCCGCGAGGAAGGCGACGGTCGCGGTGCCATGATCGGTGCCTCCCGTGCCGTTCATCCGCGCGGTGCGGCCGAACTCCGTCATCACCAGGACAACGGTTTGTTGCCAGGCGTCGCCAAGCGCCGCGCGCAGGGCGTCGATCCCGGTGTCGAGTTGCGTCAGCGGCTGCACCAGGCGGTTGGTCTGGGCTGTATGGGTGTCCCATCCGCCGAGGTCCAGTGCCGCGATCCGCGGCCCGTCCGGCGCCTTCAGCATTTCGCCCGCCGCGGTGGCGAGCGCGGGAAATGCATAGCGCCCCTTCGGATCGTCCTGAGGCGTCGCGCTCATCACAGCGTCGCCGAAACCCCGATCTCGCAGTCCCGCCGCGATCGCGGGTCCGGTGATCGGGTCGGGGCGATTGAGCGCCATGATCTGCTGATACAGCGCCTGCTCAGGTTCAGCGAAACCGTGCGGAGCCCAGTTTGCGACGGCCTCGTGACCGCGCAGCAGCAGGGGAACGGCGGGGCCGACCGCGATCGCGCGCGACAACGCGTTCGGTTCCTTCTGAGCAGGCATCGCGGCGACCGCGCGATTGAGCCAGCCGCTGGTCATGCGATGATCCGCCCCGCTTTCCAGACAGTCCTGCGCCTCGAAATGGCTGCGCACCCGGTAGTTGCCGGCGACCGCGTGCACCACCAGGAACTCGTTCGCCTGGTAGAGCGCGTGCGAGCGCGTCATCGCGGGATGCAATCCGAACGTCCCGCCAAGATCCAGCAACCCCTGGTTCTGGCCCCCTTGGTCCTGGCCCGCTGGGTCCCGCGTCGGCGCCGGAGGCAACAGCTCCGGCCGCAGCGCCGCCAGTCCGGTATCGCCATACGGCACCACCGCCGACAGACCGTCCAGCGCGCCGCGCAGGATCACGACGACGAACCGCCTCTCCGTCGGCGCGGCGGCCACGGCGAGCGAAAGCCGGCCCAGAGTCAGTACCGAGGTCAGACCGAGCAGCGTGGATCTCCGGCTGAGCGCCGCGGCGGGATTTTCCATCATCGCCTCTGGAATTCGGGTGACGTCAGCAGCAGGGTCATCGCCTCACGCCGCGATCCGGCATGCGCCATGGCGATCTCCGTCGCGGGCCGTCGCAGCGGGCCGAGCGACGCCTGAGCGATCGTCATCGGATCGCGGGCGCCAAGCCGGCCGGCAACGGCGAACGCCCAATCGATGCGGCGCATCATGGCTTCGGGCCCGGACCAGTCGGCGGCGACATCGGACCAGCCATTGGGGGCCGGGGCGGTCCACAGCGGTTGGCCGAGGCCAGCCAATATGCCCAAAAACGGTGGGCTGGGGTCGGGCGGTACCTCCAGCGCGCGAAAGCTGGCGACCACCAGATCGAGCGGCGCGCGGATTTTCGTGCCCAGGGTCCAGGCCGCATCAAGTCCGACGAGGCCGGCGGCGGCGGCACCAAGATCGCCGTGTGTATCGCGCAGAATACCCTCGATGCGGCGAACGGCGGCCGGCGGAGGCGTATCGGCCACGAAATGACAGACCAGCTTCGTCGCCAGGAAGTGGTGCGTCGCCGGGTGATTGGCGAGGAATTTCAATGCCTCGATGCCGCCATCTTCACCTTCGGGAAAGCGATGGCCCATCAGCGTTTGCTCGCCCGGTTGGTGGATGCGGGGACGAAAGACGAACCCCAGCGGGTCGTTCTTCAACTCGATGGACCAACCGGTCAGGATCCGCGCGAACGCGGTCACATCGTCCTGGGTGTAGCCCGAGGCCGGACTGACCGTGTGGAGTTCCATGCACTCGCGCGCGAGGTTCTCGTTCAACCCGCGGTGCGACTGCTGCCCACCGACGCTGTCCGGGCCCACCGAACCGGCGTTGTCCAGATACATCAGCATCGCCGGGTGCCGCATGACCGCCAGCAGCATGTCCTGGAAACGCCCTGTCACATACGGACGGATCGCGTCCCGCACGAATGCTCCGGCGACACCGGCACATTGGCCGCGACGCAGGGAGACGGTGAAATGGTTGGTCCAGAACCACACCAGCCGCTCCCGGAACGGCGTCTGCGTCACGACGGCTCGCCCCACCGCCGCCAGACCTTGCGCCTGGTACAATGCGCGGGCCCGCGACTGGCCCGGGGCCAGGTCGCCGGCCTTTCTCGCCTCCCGGTCGGCCCGGATCGCGGCGAGGCCCTCGGCGGTGACCGGTGTCGGGCCGAGGCCGGGAGAATCGGGCTGATGAAGTTGCTTCAACAGCCAGGCGGAAGGGTCGGAGGGCGGCGGCTCAGCGCCGCTCGGTCCCATGCCGAAGCGCACCAGAGCGTGAGCGGTTCGAAGGTCCATGGCGCGAAACTACACCCGCGGCACATGTCGAACGGTGACAAATGGTATGGCGAGATGGCGACCCCCATTTGGGCGACCTCCACATGGGCGACCCGATATGACGAC
>CALFNB010000409.1 GCA_937902425.1 uncultured Acetobacteraceae bacterium
AGTATGGATCAGGGAGGTGTTAGTTCGTCACGATGACCGCGATAATGAGTTAAATTGGTAAAATTAGCACGTATTGATTGCTCTTCTCAGAGCAGCGATTCTCAGCTACGCTTTCGAAATGTTATTCGCCCAATGAGCCGCGCCCATTGCCTGAAGCCCTGACCTATCCTCGGTTCCTTCCGGTCGGTGATACCGCCATGACCGTCGAGTTTGGCGATGCGATCGCGCCGGAGCTGAACAACGCGGTCATCGGGCTGGACATCGCATTGGCCGCGGCGGAACCTGATGGCATCATCGAAACGGTGCCGACCTACCGCTCTTTGCTCATTTGCTACGACCCGCTCGAGACTTCGTTCGTACAGCTTGTATCCGAGGTACGCGGACTGTTGGCTCGCGGTCTTCCGGCCCAGATCAATGAAACAGCGACCTGGAGAGTGCCGTTCGTCAGTGACCCGCCGTTCGCGGACGATCTGCCTGAGGTCGCGCACCGCCAGAGCCTCA
Source organism: uncultured Acetobacteraceae bacterium (assembly GCA_937902425.1). Classification (GTDB taxonomy): domain Bacteria; phylum Pseudomonadota; class Alphaproteobacteria; order Acetobacterales; family Acetobacteraceae; genus Rhodopila. The sequence continues at coordinate 502 of CALFNB010000409.1, forward strand.
CGGAAGACGAGGTCATCTCGCTTTTCACCAGCGTCGAGTACCAAGTTTACATGGTTGGGTTCGCCCCTGGAATGCCATACCTGGGCGGCCTGCCGGACGCGTTGCATATTTCGCGCAAGGAAACACCGCGACCTCAGGTGCCGGCGGGAGCTGTCATGATTGGCGGAATCCAGGCCTGTATCGTGCCGACGATCGTCCCGAGCGCATGGTATACTTTGGGTCGGACACCGCTTCGGCCCTTCATGCCGGATCGCCAGGACCCGTTCCTGTTCCGGCCGGGCGACCGTGTCCGGTTTCGACGCGTTGACGTTGGCGAGTTTGAACGGTTGGCGCGTCTCGGCACCCAGGCGTTGCTGTCCATGGTACGTGCCGCGCGATGATCGGCGCTCTGATCGCCATCGCGCCTGGTCCCTATGTCACAATTCAGGATCAAGGGCGTCGAGGTTGGCGGCGGTTCGGCATCGCCGTCGCCGGGGCGATGGATCTCGACTCGCTCGCCCTGGCCAACGCCCTCGTCGCCAACCCTCCGTATGCCGCCGCTTTGGAGTTCGCGCATGTCGGCGGAACGTGGGAGATTGCAACCAAGGCTTGCCGCATCGCGATTACCGGAGGGAGTTTCGAGGTGTGGGCCGATGGCGTCGCCCTGGCACCATGGCGAAGTCATACTCTAAGGTATGGCCAGCGCCTGGTCATCGGGGGGGCGCGCGACGCTGTTTGGGGCTACCTGGCCATCGCTGGAAGCTTCGATATCATGCCTCGCCTGGGAAGCTCCGCGACGCATATTCGCTCCGCTCTCGGCGGGATCAATGGATGCCGGCTCCGCGAAGGCGACGCGCTACCGCTACGCGCCGCGCGCCTCTTCGTGGGAGCGGAACGCCAGGTCGCCCCGCCGAGCCGTCCTCCCGGGCCGTTACGCCTGGTGCTCGGGCCGCAACAGGAATTCTTTACCCCGGAAACCGTCGAGGCGTTCCTCGCCTCGACGTACCGCGTGACGCACCGCGGCGATCGGATGGGCATGTGGCTGGAGGGGCCGAAAATCGCCCATGCGCGCGGCTACAATGTCCTGTCGGATGGTCTCGTGCCAGGCTGCGTCCAGGTGCCCGGCGCTGGCCAGCCGGTCGTCCTGCTGATGGATTGCCAGACCGTTGGCGGTTACCCGAAGCTGGGGACGATCATCACCGCCGATTTGCCACGCTTCGCGCAGATCCGCCCAGGGGGCGAGGTAACCTTTACCGCCATCGATATCGAGGCCGCGCACCAGGCTTACCGTCACCATCACAACATGCTCACCCGGACCGCACAGCTGATCGTCGACGTTCCGGGGACGTGACGCGGAAGTGGCAGCGCCACGCGCGAAATCACAGCGGCTCGAGCTGTCCCGGAGCCGCCGGATTGTTCCCGGTCCTACCGATGTCACCTTTCTTCCCGGTCACAAGCGCGTCGCACAAGTGGCGCAGGAACGGATCGTCCGGCGAGAGATGATCGAGCCATGCCGTATCCACGAGTAAGGCAATGCGCCCCAATTCATCATGGCATCGTGGGACCTCAGCCAGCCCCGCGCCATCCGGCACGACGGTTACAACGACTGAACTTCCCCCGATCGCCATCATGACTCGGGACAGAAGCTTAAAGCCGCGCGCCGCGAACAGCGCATACAAAGTCGTCCGTAACAGGGTCACGCGGGCTGAAATGAGCGGCTGTGCATCGAAAATCGCCGCCGCGCATATTTCCCGTGCGGTCACGAAGTTCCCGGTCCTCGCCATGGCAGCCGCCGTGTTCAGCGCTGCCAAGGCGGCGCATTCCCTTTCATCGTCATGCACGAAGTGGGTGCCGCTCCGGAGGAACGCTCCAACTGGCTTAGCTATCCGTGGTTCGGGCATCACATCCGCATCCGGTCAGATCACTACTTCGCCTCAGCGCATCCTGGCCGTCAGCGGCTCAGGTCAGCACACCATCGTGACAGCCCACGGTTACAAAAGGGTTAACGGCGCTGTTCATCAATTGATGAATGGCATCAGGTTACGGTGAGGTATCGACCAGCACGGTGGGAGCAAATGCCGGGCGGCGCCGGGTTGTAACCGAAATGACAGTGCGTTGGCGGCTAGATCGTCGGGTGCCGGTGGGCACAGAAGGTGTTAAGGTTGCGGTAGCCTCCCGATTATCTTCGGCGCGGGTCTGGTTTGATCGAAGCACGACGGCCTATGATACAGTGCGAGCATCACATGTCTGAAACAGGTCCCACACTATGGTCCAGATTTCCTCGGGCAATGCCCAGTTGTCACGGGACCGGGATGCTAAAAGTTGAGCCATCGTGCGGGGTGACTGCCTCTCGGCTCATGATGCATTGGCGGCGATTGTGCGCCGCTCTCGGGCGGTTCAGCTCCGAATCCGTACTTCCGGAGGCAATCGCGCTCAGCTGTTTCCTGGCGTTGATATGGGCGGGAATCTCCGGCGCGCTGTATCATGAATACAACGTCGTTGAGACCGGAGCGAATATCGCGACGAGCAATCTCGTCAGGGCGTTCGAAGAGAGTACCAGACGCAGCATCAGCCAGATCGATCAGATACTGCTGAGCGCCCGCGCGTTCCATTCCGCCCAAGGCCCACGATTCGATTTCGACGAGTGGGCCCGCACGCAGATCATTTCCGATAAGATGACCGCGGCAATTGGCATGGCGGACGCCACGGGCCGGGTATTCGCGGACACGGTACCTATCCCACCGGGTGTCAGCATCGCGGATCGGGCGCACTTTCGGGCCCAGATAGACCCGACGCGCGACGAGTTGTTCATCAGTAAACCGGTACATGGCCGCGTCAGCGGCCAGGATAGCATTCAGTTCACTCGTAAGCTGTTGGGACCGAACGGGGAGTTCACCGGTGTCACGGTATTCTCGCTCGGATCCAAGGAGCTGTCGCTCTTCTATGAGACGCTGGACCTGGGCCAAGGGTTCGTGGCGCTGCTCTCGGCGGACGGCACGATTCTGGCGCGTGGTCCTCTGACCCCAGGGTATATCGGTTCCAACGGGCTTGGCACCAGACCCGGATACGAGAGAGTACTGGCAAGCACCAGCGGCACGGTTCGCTACGTGGGTGGTCACGAGGGTATCGAGAAAATTGCCAGCTTTCGTCACTTGCGGGACTACCCGCTCATCGTGATGGTCGGCTTCGATACCAACACTGTGTTCCACCAGTTCTGGTCGCTTGCCACTCGCGTGATCCTGGGTGGCACTGTCGCCACGCTGGCGATTGTCCTTATCGGCGTGTTTTGGGTGAAGCAGAAGCAGCGTGGAATCGAGACACAGCGGGCGCTCGCCGTTACATTGGGCACCATCAGCCAAGGCATCGTGATGATTGATGGGCGCGGTCACGCTCGGGTAGTGAATCCTCGGGCATTTGATTTGCTTGGCGTTGCGGCCGGTGAATCCGGTTCGTCACGAGAGTTCGCCGCCGCTCGGGCTATCGAATTGGCGGTTCACGTGACCACGGACCGTGCGCAGGAAAGGTCTGTCACAATAAATGATGTGAGCCACGGCAACGGACCTGAAAGTCAATTCGAAACGGCGCGCGAGGACGGCACGGTCATTGAAGTACGTACCCACACCCTTGCGGAAGGCGGGTTCGTGCAGACCTATACCGACGTGACAGAACAGCGCCTGGCGGACGCCAGGGTGCGATACCTGGCTCACTACGATCCGCTGACGGGCCTTGCGAATCGTATCCAATTGCGCGAAAATTTCGCCAATCTCCTGGCTCCGGATACCGTCGAACAGCGCATTACCGCTCTTATCATGATCGACCTCGACGGCTTCAAGGGGGTCAACGACACTCTGGGTCATGACGTCGGCGACGAACTCCTGGTGGAGGTGGGTCGCCGATTGCAGTCGCTGGTGCGCGAGAAGGATCTGGTGGCGCGCCTGGGTGGCGACGAGTTCGTTATTCTGCAACCGGGGCTGCGCAATATTGACGGCGCGACGACGTTGGCCGACCGTGTGCTGCAGCGGCTGACGGAACCGGCGCAAATCGGTCGTCATCAGGTGAGGATCGGCGCCAGCATCGGCATCGCTTGCCATCCGAAGGACGGTCAGGACAGCGAGACGTTGCTCAAACATGCTGATATCGCGCTCTATGCCGCGAAGAACGCCGGGCGCGGACTGTTCCGATCTTTCGATCCAGACATGATCCACGCCGTCAACGAATACCGTGAGTTGGAGAGCGATCTCCGCCGTGCGCTCGATTACGACGAGCTGGAGGTGCATTTCCAGCCAAAATACTCCAGCCATTCACTTGCTATCGTGGGGTTTGAGGCGCTGGCGAGATGGCGGCATCCGACCCGTAATTATGTACCGCCGGAAACGTTCATTCGTATCGCTGAAGGCTGCGGCCTGATCGATCGCCTTGGCCGTTGGGTCGCCGAGCGAGCTTGCTCCGTCGCCGCGCGCTGGCAACCGCCGCTCCCGGTCGCGATCAATGTCTCGGTCATGCAGCTGCGCGACAAGAAGTTCCCGAATGAAATGGCGCATATCCTCAGCCGCGCGGGTTTGCCGGCGAGCCTACTTGAAATTGAAGTCACTGAGAGCGTCATGGCGGACGACGACACATCGGTGCTGGAGACATTGAGTGTCCTGAAGGAAATGGGGATCTCCATCGCGCTGGACGATTTCGGTACTGGCTATTCCAGCCTCGGCTATCTGAGGCGGTTCCCGTTCGACAAAATCAAACTGGATAAGTCGTTTGTCCAAGGCCAGGCGTATGACCGCGGTGTCCGCGTGATTCTGGAGGCAATTCTCGGCATGTGCCGCAAACTTAATTTTGTCGTCGTGGGCGAAGGCGTCGAAACCCAGCAGCAGTTGTCGCTGCTTCGGCAATTGCGCTGCACCGAATTACAGGGCAACCTTCTGGGGCGCCCCACACCGGCGGATGGTGTCGACGAACTCCTTCGCGAAAAAGCTCAGGAAATCTGTCAGGTTCGCGCATTGGCGGCTGGAGGCAGCAACCTGGAACTCGCGACGTACCCCGGTGCGTCCGTCACACGGCCATGCGATTAACGATACGACGCACGAAATCTTCGCATGCGACAAGTTGGCTTTCGGCGATCCACTCGTCCGGCCGATGCACCTGGGCGAGATGTCCGGGGCCACACACCATGCAATCGATGCCGGCGGGCTGAAACAGCGATCCCTCACTACAATAGCTTACTTTTCCGCCGGTCTTCGCTCCGGTGATGTCGCACGCCGCGCGGGCCAGATCGTGTTCTGGCCGCATCGACACCGCCGCCAGGTCAAGCAGTGTCTCATATTGGAAACCCGCAGCCGGATCGATCGCGCGCATTGGAGGCTCGATGTCCGTCGCCACATGCGTCTGGAAGCGTGACAATTCCTGATTCGGATCAGTCGCGGGAATATTTCGCCATTCAATTTCAAAGGCCGCACGACCGGGTATCGTGTTCGGCATGGAGTCACACGTAAAGTTGCCGACCTGAAGCATGGTGTAAGGCGGGTCAAAGCCCTCCTCGGCTGGGCCGTCGCCCGCCAGACGGCGGGATTCGGCCGCAAGCCAAGCAATTGCTTCCGTTGCCGCGTGCACCGCGTTGACCCCTTTGTGGGCTTCACTGGAATGCGCCGCCAGACCATTGACACTGACTCGCTCAATGCGGCGCCCTTTCTGCGCCAGGATCGGCAACATCCCCGACGCTTCGCCCACCACGCAGAACGCCGGCCACAGTCCGGATTCCGTAAGGTCCTCGATCAGACGGCGCGCGCCGTGATAACCGACTTCCTCGTCGTATGTGAAAAGCAGATGGACTGGCTGGCGGAGATTCAGGGCTGTGATGGCCGGCACAGCGGCGAGGACGCCAGCGGCAAAGCCCTTCATGTCGCAGGCCCCGCGGGCGATCAGCCGGCCATCCCGCCGGCGCAATTTGAACGGATCACCCGTCCAGGTCTGACCGTCGGTCGACACCGTATCAACGTGACCGGAAAACGCGATCCCTCCCGCCTGGACCGGTCCCATGATAGCATGGAGATTGGCCTTCTGTCCTGTGGGGTCGAAGCTCAGCCGATAAGGTACACCGTATTCATCCAGCCGGGAGCGCACGAAGTCGATCAAGGGCAGGTTCGAATTTCGACTGGTGGTATCGAAGGAGACCAGCCGTGCCAGCATTTCGACCGCTGACAGCACTGTTGGGGCGTGCCGCTGAGCCATATCTGATCTTCCTCCTGTACCGAATCGAGAACCGCAGTTGAATTGCAGAGGATTCTCAAAGAAGTCAAATGCTCGATTTGGGGGTGAAGAGGTTGGCCGTTGGATGTACGTCGATGTTGGGTAGTGTCTCAGTGTGATTTTGGCGCAGAGACGGAAATCCTAACAGAGAAAGATGGGGAGGCGTATGCCGATCGTATCTCAGTTAGCTGGTTGCGAGTTTCAGGCACCACAGAAATGCCTCAGGTTGATGAGCGTGTATGCCATCAACTTCATGCCATAGTGATGCTGTTGGATAAACTCGAACCGCAGCAACAACCGTTTGAATTTATCCTCCCACGCGAAGGTCCGCTCCACGCGTAGCCGCAACGAATGGATGGC
>CALFNB010000410.1 GCA_937902425.1 uncultured Acetobacteraceae bacterium
ACTCGGCGTTGGGGCAGGGCGTGCCGAACGGGTTGATGATGCTGTTGACCGGCTGGCTGTTTTCCCGGTTTGGCGGACACGCGTTTCTGGCGATGGCGATTGTCGCGGGGTTGGCTCTGTTCCTTGTGGCACCGCTGCGGCGGATCGCCCGGAGCGGAGATTGACGGCGGATGGCGTTTGGCGTTACTCCGCGCCTCCCGCTGGAGGGGTGCCCGAGTGGTTAAAGGGGACGGACTGTAAATCCGTTGGCTAGCGCCTACGTTGGTTCAAATCCAACCCCCTCCACCAGAAACCCTCGGCAATCCGCCGCGTTTCTCCAGCCAGCTTCGGCAGGCAGGCCGTCAGCGCGAAGTCCGCGGCGATGGGGCGGCTGTTCGATTGCCGGACAGAGGGCGCGATCCAGCCGAGGCCTCGCTCACCTTGACGGGTGGTTCATTGGCCTCGGAGCGAGCGGCATAAGGGTCATGTTTCGCCCTGTATGTGCGCTCATGGCCACACTTCATGCAGACGAATACCTCGTAATCCAATTCAAGCAGCGGTCCGTCTGGATCAATCCGTTTGAACCGTAGCTCGCCCTGGCAGAGATCGCAGCGTAGCGAGGGCGGCGGCTGGACAAGGGTACGCATGTGATTTCCTTTCGCCCGATATGTTCGGAGCAAGGAAAGGGGACGCTCAAATGGGTCCCGATCAGTGAGATGGTTTTGAAGCCGAACGCCTTGATCTGGCATCTCGGTCTGCTCATTCATGCACTCTTAACGAGCAGGTGTCCAGCGGATCTCAACCGTAGCGCGCGCCCGTATCGGCTCCCCTCGATGGGAAATCGAGCATGCCGGCTGCTGGGAAGCGGTCCCCGCTCTGACCGGAGGTAACGAGATGCGCGCCGCGGAGCGCCTGGCTGCTGTCATCTCGCGCCTCCGGCACGGCGCTTCTCGAACTCGAGCACCGGCTGGCGGCGGACCGGATGGCGGGATCAGGCCGGATCGACGGATTGCTCGCGATTGACCCTGAGTATTTTCCGATGGTGGACGCGATCGCGGCGGCACGGGATACATGGCTGGCGCGCAACGGTTCCTTCGCGCGCGTAACTCCCCAAACCAAAATCTGGCGCCTTTTGGGGTTCCAACCAGGAGCTGCGACCATGTATGCCGAACGAACGCCAATCGCGTCCTCTCCCTCGATCACCCTGAAGGGTGACCTTCTGCGAGAGATTCCAAAATTGCGAGCGTACGCCAGGATGTTGCACCGGAAGTCGGACCGCGCGGACGATCTGGTGCAGGAAACCCTTGTCAAAGCTCTTGCTAATATCCACACATTCGAGCCGGGTTCGAACCTGCCAGGCTGGCTCCGCACCATCATGCGTAATGAGTTCTATTCGGAATTCCGCAAGCGCCGTCATGAGGTCGAAGACACCGAGGGCCGCTACGCCGCCATGCTGCGAGTATCCCCCTCGCAGGAAGGGCATATCCATTTTCTCGATGTCCGGGCCGCGCTGAACCAACTGACGACGGAGCGTCGTGAGGCTCTGATGCTGATTGTTTCAGGAATGTCCTATGAGGAGGCGGCGACGCTGTGTGGCCGCGCGGTTGGGACAATGAAAAGCCGCGTCAGCCGGGCGCGTGTGCGACTGCTGGAATTGATCGATGATCGTCGGCCTGATGCGGACGGCGATGCTTGCGGCGGCCCGATTTCGCGCGGTCGGCTTAAGGGCGATACCGCCGGACCGGCTCTCGCCTTCGCATAAGACCCCCTCGCCTTCGCATAAAACCCCCTCGCCTTCGGATAAAACCAGTGCGCGATTCAGGTTTGGCCGGCGGGCGCGGGCAGGCGGCGGTAGCGGTCAGATAATCGGCGAACCCGGCGGGCCGGCGCCCAGAGTTCGTTCAACCAGTACCTGTTCAATATCGGCGAAATTGGCGGTGATAACGATCTTGGAGCCGTCCACCATCTGCAGTTGAGCGCTTCTGATACCATCCGGCCCAGGTTTCGACGTTACGATGGCGATCGCGTCAATATTGACGATTGCCCTCTCCTGATAAGGCAGCGTTGTAAAAATGGCGAAACGGGGCACTCAGGTTCCTCCTCGGGGCCGACCCGGCCGGCCTGGTTCACAGGGTGACGAAGCCGGAGCCACGCATATCAATCATGCGCCGGGATGGTGCACGAGACCGGAAGCCGCATGAGGACGCAACCCCCGCACACCGGAGGTTCCCATGTTAAATTTAAATGCCGATATGATGGGCCGATCGCCAAGGTAGCGGTTTTGGGCCGTTACTCGCGGCACCGCGACCGGTATGGCTGGCGGCGCGATCTACCAGGCCACGACTGGCGATAGCGCCAGTCTCACGATGAGCGGCTCGACACAATAAGCGCCATGCGCTTCCGGCACCGCCGGGCGCGCGACGCCGATGCGAGCGAACGAGACGCCGGTCGCGAAATGGATCGCTTCGACGCGCGGAATTTTCGTCGGAAGCGAGGGCGACCCGGTAGTCGAGGCCAGCGCCCCGACCACCGAGCAACCGTTCAGAGGCTACCGCCGATATTGGTGAACTCCGTTGAAAGGTCGTCGGCCAACAGCGCGAAACCAACCGCGATCGTCGCGACGATCACGCCGGCGATCAGGCCATACTCCAACGCGGTCACGGCTCGGCGGTCGGCCTTCAAGGACAACCAGCTCGTGATGTATTCGATCATACTACTGCTCCTGTGTCGGTCATCGGAAGGGTCAGGCAGGCACGTTTGTCGATCGCGACAATAGACAACTGAATACCCGTCAAATGGTTTCAAACAGGTTCTGTTTGATCTCGCGGCGGCCTTGTCACGACAGGCGACGCTGATCGAGCCTCATGCCGAAGCTCCGATGGAGCTTCGCGTCGAGGACTTTCCGTTATGAATGTCGAATGGTTTCAGCCGAATGTCAGGATATCGGCACGGATCCTCGGGCGTGGCCGCGTGAGCGACGGCGGGGACCGGCTGCTGTTCCTGAGTGCCCGAACGTTGCGGTTCAGGCTTAAATCGGGGCGCCGGGGCTGGCGACCTGGTATTCGCTCGCGCCGGCAACCATCTGATCCAGACCTTCGTCGGCCGGTTCCTGATCAAATCGCGCTACCCGGCACCCGCTTCCATCTCGGCGATGATCCGCCGTGCCCGCGCCGCCGGATCGGCATGCGCGATGATCGGTCGTCCCACCACCAAATAGTCCGACCCCCTTTCGATCGCCGCCCTGGGCGTTGCCAGCCGCGCGTGATCGTCCGACGGCTCGTCCGCGCCGCGGATCCCCGGCGTCCCGATCAGCAGCCGGTCGGAACCCGCGATCCGCCGCAACTCATTCGGATCGTCGGCGGCCGAGGCGATCATCCCGTCACAGCCGAATCGCACCGCGTGTCTCGCCCGCAGATGGATCAGTTCCGCCGCCGTCAGCGCGTAGCCCATCTCTTTCAGGCCGGCGTCATCCAGGCTGGTCAACACACTGATCGCGAAGATTTTCAGGTCCGAGGCGCGCTTCCCTTTGACTGCCGCCTCCATGATCCGGGCATCGCCATGCACCGTCAGGATGCTGATGCCGCGGTCGGCGGCGCGCGCGACGCCTTCCTCCACCGTCCGCCCGATGTCGTACATCTTGGCGTCGAGGAACACCCGCTTGCCCGACGAAATCAGCGAATGCAGCAGCCCGTCCACCCCTTCGGCGAACGCCAGCCACAGACCGACCTTGAAGAACGACACCACGCCGTCGAGTCGCGCCACCATCTCCCGCGCGGCGGCGATCGTCGGCACGTCGAGCGCCACGATCAGCCGGTCGTCCATCGCCGCGGGCAGCGCGCGGGGGTTGGTCGCCGCGGGCAGCGCGCGGGGGTCGGTCGCCGCGGGCACGGCGACTACTCGGCGGGAGGCGTCGGCTGCTCGCCGGAAGCTGGCGGCTTGGGCGGTGGGGCAGCGGTGGCCGCGACCTCGGCGGCGAAGTCTTCCTTGGGCTTCTCGATCCCCTCACCCAGGGCGAAGCGGGCAAAACCGGTGACGGTGGCGGAGGCGTTCTTGACGACGTCCTTCACCCGGCTTTTGCCGTCATGCACCCACACTTGCTCCAGCAGCGCGACTTCCTCATAGAACTTCTGCACCCGGCCCTCGACCATCTTGGCGATGACGTTCTCCGGGCGGCCGGAGGCTTTGGCCTGCTCGGTCAGCACGCTCTTTTCCCGCTCCAGCGCTTCGGGCGAGACGCTGGAGATGTCGAGCGCGTCCGGCCTTGTCGCCGCGACATGCATGCCGATCTGCCGGCCAAGCGTGTGCAGCGCCTCGCTGGCATCCTGGCTGGCGACCGAGACGATCACACCGATCTTGCCCAGACCCGGCTTTAGCGCCGAGTGGACGTAAGTCGCGACGACGCCATTCGGCACCATCAGCACCTTGGCGCGGCGGAGTGTCATGTTCTCCCCGATCGTCGCCACGAGGTGGGTCAGTTCGTCGGCCACCGAGCGGCCGGTACCGGGGAACGGCGCGGCCTTGATCTTCTCCAGATCGTCACCGACGGTCAGGGCGATCTTCGCCACTTCTTCGACGAACGCCTGGAAGGTCGGATTGCGGGCGACGAAGTCGGTCTCGGCGTTGACCTCGACCACGGCGGCGCGGCCGGGTTCGGAGGCGACGCCGACCAGCCCCTCGGATGCGATGCGGCCCGACTTCTTGGCGGCGGCCGCGAGGCCTTTCTTGCGCAGCCAGTCGATCGCGGCTTCCACGTCGCCGGCGACCTCGGTCAGCGCCTTCTTGCAGTCCATCATGCCCGCGCCGGTCTTCTCGCGCAGGTCCTTCACCAAAGCGGCGGTAATTTCAGCCATCTGTCGTCTCCAGGCTCAGCGAACCCCGGAAGGTCCGCGCTTGGTCATATCGTCATGGGCCGGCCTGACCGGACTTTCGCTCTCGCCATCGCGTTGCCGCCGATGGCCCGGTGATCCAGCAAACAGGTCGGGCCGAGCCATGACGGTGAGGCAAGGTCAGGCGGTGGCTTCCGCGAGGTCGGCCGCCGGCAACTCCTCCCGCGCGCCGAGGTCGGCGCCCGAAGCGGCCATCTCGGCGCTGATGCCATCCAGCACCGCGCCGGCGATCAGGTCGCAGTACAGCGTGATGGCGCGGATCGCGTCGTCATTGCCGGGGATCGGGAACGTCACGCCGGTCGGATCGGAGTTGCTGTCCAGGATCGCCACCACCGGGATGTTCAGCTTGGTGGCTTCCTCGACCGCCAGCTTCTCCTTGTTGGTGTCGATGATGAACAGGATGTCCGGCAGCCCGCCCATCTCCTTGATGCCGCCCAACGCGCGCTCCAGCTTTTCCTGGTCGCGGGTGATGCCGAGGATTTCCTTCTTGGTCAGGCCGGAGGTGTTGCCGGCGACCATTTCCTCGATCTGCCGCAGCCGCTTGATCGAGCCGGTGATCGTCTTCCAGTTGGTCAGCGTGCCGCCGAGCCAGCGATGGTTGACGTAGTACTGGCCACAGCGTTTGGCGGATTCGGCGACATACTCCGCGGCGGCGCGCTTGGTGCCGACGAACAGCACGCGACCCCCGGCGGCGGTCACGTCGCGGACGGCGCGGAGCGCGCGATCCAGCATCGGTACGGTCTGTTGCAGGTCGATGATGTGGACCTGATTGCGCACACCATACAAATATTGCGCCATCCGCGGGTTCCAGCGCCGCGTGTGGTGGCCGAAGTGGACGCCAGCTTCCAAAAGCTGACGCATCGTGAAATCGGGCATCGCCATAAGCGATTGTTCCTTCCTGTGTGGTCCGGTTGAGCCTCCGCGGGGCTGGCCAGGTGGTCCGGCACCGGACCCGATCGCTCGGGAAAGGCGCCCCGCGTGTGAATTACCGCACCGCCCGGTTTCCTGGGCGATGCGGCGAGCGGGATATGGGGGAAATGGGCGGGAAAGGCAAGCACCTTGCCGCCGTGGCCGAGGAACTCGACCGGGCGGACGGAACTGAATCTGGCCATCCGCCACGTTCGTTAACCCGATGCGCGAACGCCGGCCGCGGTCGGCGGGACCCGGAACCAGCGCCGTTGGTGACACCACGCCGCTTACCGCGCGAGCGGGCATTCCGCAGCGGATTCCGGACGATAGGCGGTCGCACCCGGAATCGTACTCAGATATTTGAAGTAGTCAGTCGGACCCTTGGCTTCCTGAGGTGACTTCACCTGCAACAGATACAGGTCGCGCAGCACCCGCCCATCGGCGCGGATACGGGTCTTTTCGCCAAAGTTGTCGATGTCCATGGCGCGGAGTTTATCGGCGACGGCCGGGCCGTCATCCGTGCCAGCCGCCTGCACCGCCAGAAGATAGTTGCGCACCGCGACGTATTCCGTGACCTGGTTGCTGGTCGGAACCTTGCCATGGAACTTCGCCACGAAGCTGGTGGCGAACGCGCGGGTCCGGTCATTGTGATCCGCGTAAAACGAGTCAGCCACAACCAGTCCTTTGGTGACGTCGAGACCCAGCGACGCGATATGCGACGGGAACAGCAGAAACGGCACGAGTTGCGCCGATTTCGCCAGGGCAAACTCGTTGGCCTGTTTCAGTGCCTGCGACAAATCATTGCCCGCGATGATGAACCCGATCACCTTCGCCTGCGACGCCTGAGCGCGCAGCAGATATTGCGAGAACTCCGTCTCCCCAAGCGCCACCTTCACCGAGCCCATGACGGTTCCGCCCAGACTCTCGATCGTCTTCGTCGCGGCTGATTGGACGGAGGCGCCATAGGTGTAGTCGACGGTGATGAAATACCAACTGTTCTGTCCTGACGCGACCAACGCGCGGGTGACTCCGTTCGCCGTCGCGTAGGTGTCGAGATTCCACTGGCTCGTATAGCGCGAGCAGAACTTGCCGGTGAGGTCGGTCGATGCCGCGCCGACCAGAAGAGCGACCTTTTTCCGCGTCTCGAGAATGTCGTGCAGCGCCAGGGCGACCGACGAGTTGCCAATTTCCGTGACCGTGTCGACCCCGTCGACGTCGAGCCATTGCCGCACGATCGTGATGCCGACGTCCGGCTTGTTCTGATGGTCGGCGACCATGATCTGAACGGGTTTACCGAGTACTTTCCCGCCGAATTCGTCGACCGCCATCTGTGCCGCGAGCACGGCTCCTGGACCAAGATTGTCGGAATAGGTTCCGGACATGTCGGTCAACACACCGATTTTGACGGCGTCCGTTCCGGCCAGCGCCTGAGCCATGCCGGCCAACACCAGCAGCGCGCCCAATAGTCCCGTGATCCGCATTGGTTGTTTCCTCTGGTTGCCGCGAATGATCCGCGGGATATGATGGATTTCGCGGCTCTGTTCGTTGGCCCTTTCGCGTGACGCCGGCCGCGAATCTTTACATCGCATCCGAACCGGCGCAACTCACCCCAAACGATCTGGGGAGCACGGCCATCATGCCCATGACCATCACCGAGAAGATCCTCGCGCGCGCCGGCGGCGAGGCGACGATGCGGCCCGGCGACCTCGCTGTCGTCGACGTCGAAACCGCGGTGCTGATGGACATGACCTTCCTGCCGGAAGGCTGGCGCGAGGTGCTGAAACTGCACGACCCATCCAAGGTCGTGATCGCGTTCGACCACCTGGTTCCCGCCCCCACCGTGCAGGCGGCGACCGCGCACGCCACTGGCCGTAAGTTCGCCGCGCGGTTCGGGATCGAGCGGTTGCATGACGTCGGGCTGGATCAGGGCATCGCCCATGCCGTGGTCGCCGACCGGGGTTACGCCATTCCGGGCACTGTGCTGGTCAACGGCGACTCGCACACTTGCGCGGCGGGAGCATTCAATTGCGCCGCGCGCGGGGTTGGCGGTCCCGACATGCTGTATGCCATCACCATGGGCAAAGCCTGGTTCCGCGTGGGCGAAACGATCCGCTACGACTTCACCGGCGCGCTGCGGCCTGGCGTGTCCGCCAAAGACATTTTTCTGTATATCGCCGGCACGCACGGCGCGCATGTCAACCAGAATGTCGAGTATGGCGGCCCAGGAATGGGAACGTTGAGCATGAACGGGCGGCGGACACTGGCGACGATGGGGGCCGAGCTTTCCGCGGAATTCACGATATTCGAGCCGGACGATCTGCTGAACGATTACATGCGCCAGGTGAACCCTTTGACCGTGACGCATCCGACCATGCCCGATCCGGACTGCGTTTATCGCGAGCGCCGGACGATCGATCTGGGGACGCTGGAGCCGCTGGTCGCGCTGCCGGACGCGGTGGTCAACAACTCCGTCCCCGTGGGTCAGGTCGAGGGTCAGCATATCGATCAGGCGTTCGTTGGTTCGTGCGCCAATGGCACGCTGGATGACCTCGCGGTGGTGGCGCATGTCGTGAAGGGGCGTCGCGTCGCGAAGGGCACGCGGCTGATCGTCACGCCGGGCACGCAGACGATTTACCTCGCCGCGCTAAAAGCCGGATATGTCGAAACGATTACCGCGGCGGGAGGCATCGTCACGCCCGCGACCTGCGGCGCCTGTGTCGGCGGTCACCTCGGCGCGATTGGGCCGGACGAGGTCTGCCTCACCGCCAGCACGCGCAACTTCAAGGGCCGCATGGGCGATCCCTCGGCACGAATATACATGGGGTCGCCGGCCACCTGCGCGGCGTCGGCGCTGACGGGTGTCATTACGCATCCGGGGTCGTTCTTCGCGGGAGATGTGGCATGAGCGGGTCGAATGCTCTGGGCGGCAAGGTCTGGAAGTTTGGTGACAACATCAATACCGACCTGATGCTGCCTGGGCCCTGGCTGTATCGGAGCGCCGAGGAACAGGCGAAAGCGGTGTTCATCAACAACCGCCCGG
This sequence comes from uncultured Acetobacteraceae bacterium, assembly GCA_937902425.1. Classification (GTDB taxonomy): domain Bacteria; phylum Pseudomonadota; class Alphaproteobacteria; order Acetobacterales; family Acetobacteraceae; genus Rhodopila. Next base: position 8,815 of record CALFNB010000410.1, read on the forward strand.
AGTTCCTGCGCGAGATGCAACCGGGCGACGTCATCATCGGCGGATTTAATTACGGGATGGGATCGTCTCGTCCAGCGGCACGGTCGTTGCGAAATGCGGGCGTTGGGTTTCTGCTGGCGGAGGCGTTGAACGGGTTATTCTTACGCAATTGCGTGAATTTCGGGTTTCGCGCGTTCGAATGCCCAGGAGTGAGCACGGCGTTTGACGAGGGCGACCGGGCGGAGTTGTCGATCGATGATTGGACGGCGACCAATACGCGCACGGGTCAGACACTCGCGGTTACGCCGATCCCATCAATGCTGCTGGAGATGATGCTGGGCGGCGGCGTGCTGCCGATGCTGGAGGCGAAAGGACTGATCGCGCGGCATCAGGCACAGGCTGGATGAGCAGGCTTGCGGCGGAGCCGGCATGAGGCGCATCCTGTTGCCGCGTCAACGCGCATTTGGCCAGACATGAGCGATTACGACAGCGACATCCTTTCCTGGAGCGAGCAGCAGAGCGCACTTTTGCGCCGGTTGGCCCGTGGCGAAAAGGTGAACGCGCAAATCGACTGGGAGAACGTCGTCGAGGAGGTCGAAAGCGTGGGACGCGAGCAATTGCACGCGGTTGAGTCCCTTCTGCTACAAACGCTCATTCATATGCTGAAAGCTCAATCGTGGCCGGACTCAAGGGATGCGCCGGTCTGGCTGGCCGACTCGATGAACTTTCGCGCTCAGGCCGCGAACCGTTTCGTACCGTCGATGCGGCAACGGATCGACGTCGCACGCCTTTACCGCCAGGCACGGCGAGCGCTCCCTCAATCAATTGATGGTAAGACCCCGTTGCCGGTTCCGGTATTGTGTCCGTTCACACTGGATGCCTTGCTGGCGGAGGATTGACGGCACCCCTCACCGCCCCTTCCATACCGGCTTGCGCTTCTCCACATAGGCCCGCACGCCCTCGACCCGGTCCTCACTGGTATACGGACTGACGCCCTCATTCAGCCGCAACGCCAGCGACATCGGCACGCCGTTCGCGCGCACCGCGGTTTCCTTCATCCGCCGGATCGTGACGGGGGCGTTTTCACAGATCGCCTCCACCATGCGCAAAGCTTCCGCCAACGCTTCACCGCGAGGCACCACGCGATTGACCATGCCCCAGCGGCGGGCGTCCTCCATGCCGATATACTCACCGAGATACAGCATTTCGAACGCGATGCCGGGCGGCACCATGCGCGGCAGCATCACGTTGGCGAAATGAGCGCCCTTGCCGCGTTTCGCCTCCGGCAGTCCCATTTGCACATGCTCCGCCGCGACGCGGATGTCGCACGCCAGCGCCAGCTCGCAGCCACCCGCGACAGCGGCACCATTCAACGCGGCGATGGTGGGTTTGACGGTCTCGTAGACCACCTCAAAGATATATCGTTGCACTCGCGACAGCAGCGGCTGGAACACCGCGCCCGCCGCGTCCGCCTGGGCGCGCGCCTTGAGGTCCGCGCCGGCGCAAAACGCACGATCGCCGACCGCCGTCAGCACGATCGCCCGGATCGCCGGATCGGCGCCGCCATCGACGAACGCGTCGATCAGTTCCTCGGTCAGTTCCGGCGACATGGCGTTGGAGCGCTCGGGCCGGTTGATGGTCAAAATCCGGATGTGGCCGCGCGTTTCGCGCAACAGGATGCCGTCGGTCATGAGGTCCGCTCCCGCGATTGTTGACCAACCATAGGCCGCCGCGCGAGACAGGACCAAACCTGACCGGAGCCCCTGCCATGCCCACCACCAAAGACGCGCTGGACGCGCTGTTTCACCCGCGCGCGGTGGCCGTGATCGGCGCCTCGGACGACGGCACGAAGCACGGCTACATCGTGCTGAACAACATCCGCGACACCGGATTTCGCGGCGGGGTATATGGCATCAGCCGCCGGCTGAAAGACGTGAACGGCATTCCGTGTTTCCCCGATCTGGCCTCGGTGCCGGAGCCGGTTGACGTTGCCTTTCTGGCCATCCCCGCCGCGGCCGCCGTGCAGGCGGTGCGCGACTGCGCGAGGGCGGGATTGAAGGCGGTGATCGTCGGCTCGGCCGGTTATGCGGAGAGCCTTGATGCCGGCGGCGCCGAACGGCAACGCGAACTGCAACGCATCGCCGAGGCGGAAGGCATCCGCATCGTCGGGCCCAACTGCAACGGCATTTATAACGCGCACCATCCGGTTTCGATCGGCTTCAACACCTCGCACGCCAAGCGGCAAAAGCCGGGCGGGGTCTCGATCTTTTCGCACAGCGGCGCGTTGTTCGATGCGATGGCGGGACGGTTGGCGATGGCCGGCGAAGGACTGTCGCTGTTTGCCTCGGCGGGCAATGAGGCGGACATGTCGGTGCTGGATTACATGGAATATTCCATTACGCATGAACCGACGAAAGTGATCGCGCTGCTGATCGACAGCCTTCCGGATGGCCCGAGGTTCCGGGCGCTGGCGTTACAGGCGCACGCGGCGGGCAAACCGGTGGTGGCGTTGAAGATCGGCGCCGCCGAGGCGGGCGCGGCGGCGGCGGTGGCGCATTCGTCTCGCCTCGCGGGCGATGCCGCGTCGTATCGCGCGCTGTTCGATGCCAGCGGCGTGGCGGTAGTTTCGACATTGGAAGGACTGATGACGGCGAGTGCGTTGCTGGCCCGTTACGGACGCCGGCCCGGCCGTTTGGGCGCGCTGTCCACCTCCGGCGCCGGCGCCTCCTTGATCGCGGACCGGTGCGAGGCCCTGGGCGTCCCGCTCGCCGCGTTGTCGGAGCAAACCCGCGCGGCGCTTGACGGGCACAAGATGTTTTCCCGCATTGGCAACCCGTTGGACCTGGGCATCTTCGGCGGCATGCGGCGGTCCGGCGAGGTGCCCGCGCTGCTGATGGGCGACCCCGAGGTGTCGGTCGTGCTGGCCCTGCTGCACTCGATGAATCCCTGGCAAGGCGATCCGTACCGCGCCGCGATGGCTCGGGCGAGAGAGACGACCGGGCGGCCGGTGCTGATCGTCTCGCCCGGCGGGTTGCCGGAGGCGGAACGTGCCACCTACGAAACCATGGGCATGGACGTGTTCACCGAGATGGACATCGTGCTGGAGGGGATCGGCGCGATGCTGACGCCGCCGCCGGTTGCTGTCCCAACGATCGAGGTCGCGTCGCCCCCTGCGCTGCCCGCGCGGCAACTGACAGAGCCCGAAAGTCTCGCATTATTGCGCGATTTCGGGGTGCCGACGGTACCTTGCGAAGTTTGCGGCAGTGCCGCGGAAGCGCGGGCGGCAGCGGAGCGAATGGGCTATCCCGTGGTGCTGAAAGGCGTGGCGGAGGGGGTCGCGCATAAAAGCGACCTCGGCCTGGTGCATGTCGGATTGCGCGATACCGACGCTGTCGCGCGTGCGTTCACCTCGGCGGGATGCGCGACCGTCGTGATCCAGGCGATGATCGATGGCGAACTGGAAGCAATCGCCGGGGTTACTCGCGCGGACGGTGTCGGCCTTGTGCTGCTCGCCGGGCTGGGTGGCATCCACGCCGAAGCGCTGCGCGACGTCACCATGTGGCCCATCCCGGTCACCCGCGAAACGATCGAGCTTCGGTTGCGCAACGGCGCTCTGGGCCGCGTGCTGCATGGGCAGCGTTGGAAGCATCCCGGTGCGGCCTCGGCATTCGTGGACGTGTTGCTCGGCTTGCAGAACGCCGCGGTTTCGCTTGGCGATCGGTTGCATGCGATCGATGTCAATCCGGTGATCCTTGGCGCGCATGGGGCGGTCGCGGTCGATGCGCTGGTGATCCCGGCGTCATGACCGAGCGCTTTAGCGTTACGTATCACGTGCGAAGCGACGCCGGCTCGATCGAGGTGCGCGCCCAGGGAATCGCGGTGGAACAAAGCGTGGAGATGCCGCTGGCGGCGATCGATGAACCGGCGGTGCTGTCAGATATCGTGGGTCAGGTCGAGCAAATCGACGATCTCGGCGGCGGCTTGTTCGCGGTGCGCATCGGTCTGGCGCTGGCGACCGTGGGCGACGATCCGGGACAGTTGCTGAACATGCTGTTCGGCAATACGTCGTTGCATGAGGACGTGATCCTGCGCGATGTGGCATTGCCGGAACGCTTCCGCGTGCGTGCGGACGGCACGCCGACGCTGCGACGACGTCTCGGTGTCCCGCGGCGACCGTTCACCGGCTCGGCGTTGAAGCCGCAAGGCCTGTCCTCGGAACGGCTCGCGGATCTGGCGGAACGGCTCGCGCGCGGCGGGCTGGATTTCATCAAGGACGACCATGGGCTGGCGGATCAGGCGTACAGTCCGTTCGCGGTCCGGGTGCCGCTGATCGCCGAGGCGGTGGCGCGCGCCGTTCGGTCCACGGGGCTTTTGACTCGTTACATCCCCAGTCTGACCGGCGATCTGGAGCAGATGCGCGCGCGGGCCAGGATAGCGGTCGACTGTGGCCTGGACTGCATGATGGTCGCGCCGATGATCGCCGGGTTCTCCGCCGTCGCGGCATTGACCCGCGGGTTTCCGGACGTGACGTTCTTCGCGCATCCCGCCATGGGCGGCGCGGCCCGCATCGCGCCCGAGCTGCTGATCGGCCGGTTGTTTCCGGCTTTGGGCTGTGGCGCGGTGATCTTTCCGACGTACGGCGGACGGTTCGGTTATTCGCCCGCGACGTGCCGGGAGCTGGTGGCCAACGCGAGGCCGGCGCTGGCGGTGCCGGCCGGGGGGATCACCCTGAACCGCGTGACCGAGTTACTTGACTTCTACGGCCCCGACACGATGTTGCTGATCGGCGGTAATTTGTTGCTGGCCCAGGAGCGGATAACTGAGGAGTCCGCGGCGTTCGTGGGGGCGGTGGCGCGGCATGGGGACACCTGACGATGGATATTGAACAACCACTCAATTTTCGGCTGGCTCGGGAGGCGTTCCGCTGGGATGGCGTCGCGCATCAGCCGTACAAACAGGACGGCGAAGCACCGTTCAAGGACATCTCTCGCCAGGTGCTGTTTCATGAGGACGCGCTGGCCTGCGAACTCCGTTATTTCGAGATGGACAAGGACGGGTACTCGACACTTGAGCGGCACGAGCACGCTCATGCGGTGATGATTTTGCGCGGCCATGGACAGTGCATGGTGGGCGAGGAAATTCGGGACGTGAAACAGTTTGACCTGATCACGATCCCGGGGTGGACGTGGCACCAGTTCCGCGCCAACGCGGGTGAGGCGTTTGGATTTTTGTGCATGGTCAATGCGACCCGTGACCGGCCGGTGCTGCCGACCGCGGAGGAACTGGCCGCGATGCGCGCCAATCCGGCGGTGGCGGCGTTCCTGGGAAGTTGAGCAGGAAAGCTTCGTGTTCGTTGTGAATGAGGCGGACTTCGCGAACGCACGATCGCCGCGGTGACGTAACGTTCCGGCTGGCGTCGCGCCAGCGTGAACGTTCCAATTGCCTCAACGAACACGAAGCTTTCATGGGAATTCAGGCACCCGCCAGAAACGCCTCCGCTTCGCGCACCACATCAGCCAACGCGCCATCGGCGAACGGTGAGATCAACCCGGCGTCACGCACCAGTTCCTGAAACGGCGCCGAACCACCCAGATCGCACAATCCCACATAAGCGTTAAGCGCGGCCTTCGGATCGCGCCGCGCCCGCGACCAGAACTGCATCGCGCAACATTGCGCCAGCGTATAGTCGATATAGTAAAACGGCGAGCCATAAATGTGCGGCTTCGCCTGCCAGCGTCCGCCTTTCACCAGGTACGCCAGATCGCCATGATCCGTCCATGGCATGTAGTGCTGTTCCAGCCGCCGCCAGATCGCATGCCGTTCCTCCGGCGTCGCGTTGGGGTTCGCGTAGACCTCATGCTGGAAATGATCGACGCAGACCCCGTATGGCAGGAACGACAGCGCCCCGATCAAATGCATCCGCCGGAAGCGGTCCGCCGCCGCATCGCCCACCAGCAGGTGCATGAACGGCCAGGTGAGAAACTCCAGACTCATGGAATGGATTTCCGCGGCCTCCATCGTCGGCCACAAATAGTCGACGTTCGGCAGATCGCGGGAACGATGGTTCTGGAACGCATGACCCATCTCGTGCGTGAACACGCCGATGTCGTGATGCGTGCCGGTGAAGTTGGCGAAAATGAACGGCATGCCGACCGTCGGGAACGACGTACAGAATCCACCGCCGGACTTGCCTGGCCGGTTCCGCAGATCGAGGAATCCCCCGCTCTCCATCTCCCGAAAAAACTCACCCAACCGCTCATCCAGTCCATCGAACATCGTTCGAGCCTGGGCTACCAGAAAGTCGTGCCCTCCGGCGGGTTTCGGATTGCCGGCCGGATCGATCAGCGCCTCATCCCAGAATCGCAGCCGGTCCCAGCCAAACGCGGCGCGCCGCTGTTCCAGCAAGCGCGTGACCAACGGCACCACATGAGTAACGACCTGCTCACGATACCGCGCGACGTCGTCAGGCCCGTAATCAACCCGGCGCATCCGGCGGTAGCCAAGCGGAGTGTAATTCGAGAAACCCAGTTTGCCCGCCATGCCGTGCCGCAGCCGCACCAGATCGTGGTAAATTTGATCCAGCTCCGGACCGTGACGGGCAAAGAACGACCAGCGCACGGTCTCGGCCTCATGTCGTACGGTACGGTCCGGGTCCTCGGCGAACGGCGCCAGACCGGCGAGATTGACCGTCTTCCCGCCAATCGACAAAGCGGCCGAGGCGAGGATTTCCGTATAGCGCGCGGTCAACCGGGATTCTTCTTCCAGGTCCGGTTTGATCGCGGGATCGAACGCGGTGACATCGGTCCGCCACAGCCGTACCGCGTGACCGCCGGCCTCCCGCGCCAGTCCGGCCTGATCGGGCAACGCCAGCAGCCGGCGTTTGAATGCCGTTTCCAGATCGGCCGCCTCGGGTGCCAGCGCATCGGCGTATTCGCGCGCCGCTTTCGCCGCGGCGTCCGTCGTGTCCTGCGAAAACTTCAAATGGACCAACGCGCTCCAGGTTTCGAAAGCCCGTCGCATCGCGTCCCACGCGCGTAACGCTCCACCGAGGTCACCCGCGTCCAGCAGCGTGTCGAGCGCGGCGTATTCGTTGGTCAGACCAGCCTTGTCCGGCGTGGCGACCGAGATGGCATCGAACCTGATCATGCCGGCGTCTCCACGGTCAGTGTGCCCGGCGCCGTGCCTGGGCGTTGCAGCACCAGCTTTCCTTCATGGAACGCCGCGACCGAAGGACGATGCGCGATCGAAACCAGGGTGGTATCGGGCAGGTGTGTTTTCAGGGTTTCATACACCTCCATTTCGGATTCCAGATCGAGGCTCGCCGTCGCCTCATCCAGGAAAATCCATGAAGGTTTGGCCAACAGCGCCCGAGCGACCGCGACGCGCTGCTGCTCGCCACCCGACAGGCTTTGCGGCCAGTTGTCGTCGCGATCCAGCCGGTCAACCAAATGCGGCAGGCCAACATCGCGCAACGACTGGGTTATTGTCGCCCGGTCGTACTGATGGGGGGAATGCGGATAAGTGATCACATAACGCAACGTTCCAAGCGGAATGTACGGCCGCTGCGGCAGGAAGAAGATGTTCTTCGGCATCTGTACCTCACCTCGCGCGAACGGCCAGATCCCTGACAGAGCACGGAACAAAGTCGATTTACCGGTTCCGGTTCGCCCGGTGACCACGACGGAATGGCCTTGCGTCAGTGTCAGGTCGACGTGGCTCAGCAGCGTCGTGCCATCCGGCAATGTCAGATCCAGGCCGCGCAGCCGCACCGCGCCGTCCTCGCTTTCGGTACGGATGAGATTGGCATCCACCGCGCGCGCCGCCTCCACCGCCCGATGAAAACTGGCCAGCCGGTCAACCACCGCGCGCCAACTGGCCAGAGTATCGTAGCGGTCAATGATCCAGGAAAACGCACTTTCCACGCTGCCGAAAGCCGAGGCGGCCTGGAACAACACGCCCAACGGCACCTGCCCGGAAAAGTAGCGCGGAGCGACCGCCACGAGCGGAATGATCACCGAGATCTGGCTGTAGCTGACCGTGACCATGTTCAGCAGCATGGTTCGGTGCATGATCGCACGGAAATTGCCGATCACCGCCATGAAGCGGTGCAGCAGGTTGATCGTCTCCTGATGCTCGCCGCGATACAGCGCGATGCCTTCGGTATTTTCCCTGACCCGGACGAGGGAATACCTGAAATCCGCTTCGACGCGCTGCTGGCGGAACAGCAGTGCCGCCAGCGGCCGGCCGGTGTAGTGAGTGCAGATCGTTCCGGCGATGGCGTAGAACAACGCGATCCAAAACAGATCTCCCGGGATCCTGACGCCGAAAATCACGAACACGCCGGACAATCCCCAGAGGATCGTGAAGAAGCTGAACAGCGTGACGATGCGCGAAATCAGGCCAAGCGTCAGGGACAACGACGTATCGCAGAAGTCGCGGACATCTTCCGTGATGCGCTGGTCCGGGTTATCGGTGCCCAACTCGTGGGTGCCGGCGAGGCTGATCTTGTAATAAGCGCGATCGGCCATCCATTCGTTGAGGAATTTGTCGGTCAGCCAGCGGCGCCAGCGGATCGTCAGCCATTGCGTGAGGTAGACCTCAAACACCGCGATCACCACGTGCGACATCGCCAGCGGCGTGAAGCCGAAGGTGAACCCTTTTTCATTAGAGCGATACAGCAGCAGCAGAGCGACGAAGCCGTCCCAGTCCTTGTTCTGAATGGCGTTATAAAATTCCAGCCGCCAGAAGTTCAGCAATACGGACAATCCAACACTCGCCAGGCTCAGGCCGATCACCACAGCCAACAGGCCTCGCGCCGACCACTTCTCCTCGGATTCGGCGAAATATGGCCGCGCGAGCCGCCACGTATCTTGCAAAAAGCCGCCGACAGTATTCATGGTCCGATCATCTTTCCTGAGATTGTCGCAAGACGGCGAGCCAGGCATTGGTACGATCCCGGTTCACGCCGAAATCGCTCCGGCCATAAACGCTGCGTGACCAGATCACCAACGTGCTCCGATCCGCCGCTTCCGCATTGACCTGAACCGTCACGAGGTCGGGGAAATTCAGCAATGCGCTGCGCACGACGTAATGCAGCTGAAGCCGATCCGGAAATTCCGCCGCGACAAAACTACGGGTCTGCCTCGCGAACAGAACGCGCGCCTTCTCATACAGCGCCGGAGCGGGCAACTGCCATTCCAGGGTCACCACATCCGGCGCCGGCCGCATGCCCGCGGGTCCCGCCAGGAACGTGTTCGGGGTCGTTGGGCGCTCGATGCTGGTCATGTCCATTGGAGCAGGCACAGGTAGACCCGCGGCACCCTCGGCACCGCAGGCGGGCAGGATCAGACCAAGTAACCAGGCGAGCGCCGTCAAGCCTTCACCTTCGTCAATTTGCTTACCGCGCGATCAAACTGGGCGAGATAGATATTCTCCGCGGCATCAATCCAGATGCCGTGAATATTCAACGATCCCTCGCCCGCGACATCCGGGTTGAACCGCGCGATCAATCGCCGTTCCGGTGTCCAGATCGACAATCCATCGCCACCGCCGACATAGATGACCTCATGCCCGAACGCGAGGTCGCTTGGCATCTTAAATCCCGTCCATTCCGCCAGTGTCTCACCGGCCGGTGAGAAGATCTGAATGCGATGATTGTCCCGATCGCACACATAAAGCCGATCCCGCCAGTCGGCGCCGATGAAATGCACCAGCACGAATTGTCCCGGACCGGTGCCGTGCTCGCCCCACGAGTACTTCAAGGTGCCATCCCGGGAGAACCGATGCACTCGCCGGTTGCCATAGCCATCCGACACGAACACATCGCCGTCCGAGGTAAACGCGGTCCCGGTCGGCATATTGAACGGCTGCCCATAAAACGTCGGCGCCGCCGCGTTCGGGGTGCCCAACGTCTGGAGCAGCGTGCCATCCGGCTCATGCTGGGTTACGGTGTGCAGGCCCGAATCGGCGATCCAGATCTTTCCGCCCAGGTCGATCGCCAGGCCATGCACGAATGTCGAGAATTTTCCCTCGCCCCAGGATGAAACGAAGTTGCCGTTCGCGTCGAACACCAGAACCGGATGCGCCGCCCGGCACAGCACATACACGTCGCCGTTCGCCGCCACCGCGCCTTGCACGCTGGTGCGCGGCGGCCCGGCGTGGCCGGTCTCACCCAGGTTCCACCAGCGAGGCAACGAAGCCCAATCACGCTGGAAATCGTAACGCCAGGATCCTTCTCCGATGATGGGCATGGAGCCTCCCTAAAAACCGGCACCAGGTCGCGCGAGCCAGGCTGCTTCCTCCGGCGTGTTGATCCGGCCAAGTGCCGCGTTGCGATGCGGGAACCGGCCAAACCGGCGGATCACGTCGCGATGCCGGTGGGCGTATTCGATCGATTCGGAGCCCAAAGCGTCGCACGGCGTTTGGAACAGGCGGACCGACAGGTCCTGGTCCTCGAGGGTTTCGGCATGTTCGAACGGCAGGTAGAGGAACATCCGTTCACACGGGGTCATCGCGGTGTCGTAGCCGGCGGCGATCGCGGTGCGCGCGATTTCGCGGGCATGCGGATCCGCCGCGAACGCCTCGGCCGAGCCGCGCAAGACGTTGCGCGACAATTGATCCAGCAAGACGATCAACGCCAGGGCACCGTTCGGTGTCGCGGCCCAATGGTCGAAATTCCCGGCGCGGGCGTCGCGTATGGCGGTCGTGAAATCAGCACAGTTGGCGTCGAACTCCGGTGCTTTTTCAAACCATTTGTTCCGGCTGACGGAGGCGTCGCCCTCGAACCAGAAGTCCAGGATTTCATGCGGTCTCATACCGGATGCCATGACATTTGACGGAGCGCGGCCGCGACACGTTCGTCGTCTCCGACCGTCAGGTTGGCGCGGGTGATCCGTCATCACGACAACGCCCGATCCAGCAGCCGGACCGAATGCATCGCCTCGCGTCCCGACAGATCGCGGATCTGATGCCGGCACGATGTGCCATCGGCGACGATGTAATCCTCGGCGGCGGCGGCGCGCACCGCCGGCAGCAAACTCGCCTCGGCCATCGCGCGGGAGATTTCCCGCGTCTCGGTCTGATAGCCGAACGATCCGGCCATGCCACAGCATGATGAGGCGATCGGTTTCACCGTAAGCCCAGGAACGCGCTTCAGTGTCGACAGAGCGTCCGGGAAGGCGCCAAACGACTTCTGATGACAATGCCCGTGCACATGCGCGGTCCCCGGCAATGGCTGGAACGCCAACTCGGGCTTTTCCTTTGCCAGGAACTCCGACAACAGCATCGCCCGTCCAGCCAGCGCATCGGCCGCCGCGCCCGGCAGCAACGAGCGGAATTCATCCCGCAACGTCAGCAGACAGGACGGCTCCAGCCCGACCACCGGCATGTCGCCCGCCAGGGCACGCATCGTGCGCGTCGCCTCGTCGCGCGCCTTATCGACCATTCCCGCCGCCAGGAACGTCCGGCCGCAACACACCGGTCGCCTTCCGTAAGACGGCATCACGACGCCGTAGCCGGCGGCACGCAGCACGCGCAACGCGGCGCGCAGGTTCTCCGGCTCGAAGTAACGGTTGAACGTATCGGCCAGCAGCATCACACTGCCGCGCGGGCCAGGGGCGGCACTCGCTTCCGCGTCGCGAAATGGCGCGCGGCTCCATTCCGGCATGGTCCGTTCAGCGGCGAGACCCCAATACCGCTCCATCAACCGCCGCAGCGGCATGAACCCGTTGCGCGCGTTCGCCAGCCACGGCAATCGGGAAAGCACCCGCGCATATCTCGGCAATTCCGCGACCAGGGTGTCGCGACGGCTCACGCCGTGGCGGTCGGCGCGGGCCGCGAGCACCTCGATCTTCAGCTTCGCCATGTCGACGCCGGTCGGGCATTCCCTTCGGCAGGCCTTGCAGGAAACACAAAGTTTCATCGCCTCGGCCAGCGGTTCGGAATGCATGGCTTCCGCGCCGAGCTGTCCGGTCAGCGCCAGCCGCAACGTATTGGCCCGGCCGCGGGTGAGGTGCTGCTCATCGCGGGTGACCCGGAAACTCGGGCACATCACGACGTTGGTCTCGAACGTGCGGCAGGTGCCGTTGTTGTTGCACATCTCGACAGCGCCGAGCATGCCGCCCAATGGACCGGGGTATTCGGACCAATCCAGTTTCGGGGTGAAATCGGACACCGCGGCGTAGCCGGGTCCGTAACGGAACAAGGTCCGGTCGTCCATCCGCGGCGGGTGCACGATGCGGTTCGGGTTCAGCATCCCGGTTGGATCGAACGCTTGCTTCACCGTTTCGAACGCGTGCACGATGCGTTCGCCAAACATTTGCGTGTGGAACTCGCTGCGCACCAGCCCGTCGCCGTGCTCGCCGCTGTGCGAGCCTTTGTATTCGCGCACCAGGGCGAAAGTTTCCTCCGCCACCGCGCGCATTGTCCTGACGTCGTTCGGATCCTTCATGTTCAGCACCGGCCGGACATGCAGACAGCCGACCGAGGCGTGCGCGTACCAGGTTCCCCTGGAGCCGTGCTTTTCAAACACAGCGTTCAACCGCTCGGTATAATCCGGCAGGTCATCGAGATCGACGGCGCAATCTTCGATGAACGAAACCGGTTTGCCGTCGCCGTGCATCGACATCATGATGTTGAGCCCGGCTTCCCGGACAGCGGCGATATCAGCCTGGAAAGCAGGCTCGATCGCGCGGACCACGTCGGGATGGCCGAGGTCGGCCATCAGCTCCTCCAGTCGCCGCAGTTTGGCGCGCAGCGGTCCGTCCTCGTGGCCGTGGAACTCGACGATCAGCAGGGAATTGGGTTCGCCGATCAGCATGTCGTCGATCGTGGCACGGTACATCACGTTGTCGCGGCCCAGATCGATCAGGTTGCGATCGACCAGCTCGACGGCTTCCGGATCCAACGCCACGATATGCCGCGCCGCTTCCATCGCCGCGCGGAACGTCGGGAACTGGCAAATGCCCAGCATTTTGCGGGGTTTGATGGGGTGCAGCGTGAGTTCCAGCGCGGCCGAGAATGCCAGCGTGCCTTCCGATCCCACCAGCAATCGCGCCAGGTTGTCGCGTCCGGAGGCACGCGCGGACGGGGTCAGGGCGTCGATATTATAGCCGCCGACGCGCCGCAGTTGCTTCGGGAACCGGGCCGCGATTTCCTCCGCCTCATTGGCGCCGAGCATACGCAGCCGCTGGATCAGATCGGCGATCCGCGCCGGCATATCGGCGCCGAGATTGTCCGGCACCGCGTCGAACCGGTGCCGCGTTCCGTCCGCGAGGATCGCGTCGATCGCGCGGACATTGTCGGCCATCAGCCCGTAACGAATGGATTTGGAGCCGCAGGAATTGTTCCCCGCCATGCCGCCGATCGTGCAGCGCGCGTGGGTCGAGGGGTCGACCGGAAAGAACATATTGTGCTGCTTAAGCGCCGTGTTCAACGCGCCAAGCGTGATGCCGGGCTCGACCAGCACCGAGCCGGCGGCGGGATCGACATGCAGCACATTGCGGAGAAACTTCGAGCAATCCATGACCAGCGCCCGGTTCACCGTCTGGCCGCACTGGCTGGTGCCGCCGCCCCTTGGCAGCACCGGGATGCCGGCCTCCCGCGCGATGGCCAGGGCGGCCGCCACGTCGTCGATCGACTTCGGCACGATCACGCCCAATGGGTCCACCTGATAGATGGACGCATCGGTCGCGTAACGGCCGCGGCTGGCGCGGTCAAACAGCACCTCGCCCTGGATTTCGCGTGACAGGCGCCGTGCGAGGCCGGAATCCCCCGGGAGGACTTCAGTGGTGGTCGCGCTCATGATGTCGATACCGGCTCCCGTGCTGTCACACCCAATGTGGCGCTTTGGCGTTTCCCGCGCCAGCGGTCAGCTTGCCGCCTCATGCCCGCCGCCGGCCCCGCGTGATGCGCCCCATCTGGTCCCCTTCGGCTGGTCCCCTCCGTCTGGTCCCCTCAGGCTGGTCCATCCCGTCTCGCCCGCTCCTTCTGCCCGCCCCTTCTGGTCCCGTGACCGGATCCGGTACATCCTCCCGCCGAGGCAATTCGGAGTTCTCGCATGGCCACGATTTATCGCGCCGGTCGCCACTTCCTGCAGATCCCGGGCCCGACCAACGTGCCGGACCGCGTGTTGCGCGCGATCGACCGCCCGACCATCGATCATCGCGGCCCCGACTTTGGCGCGCTCGGCGCCGAGGTCCTGACCAACCTGCGGCGGATCTTCCAGACCACCGGCCCGGTGGTGATCTACCCGGCCTCCGGCACCGGCGCGTGGGAGGCGGCGCTGACCAACACCCTCTCCCCCGGCGATACCGTCCTGATGTGCCGCACCGGCTGGTTCGCGACATTGTGGAAGGAAATGGCGGAGCGGCTCGGCCTGATCCCGGTATTCGTCGACACCGACTGGCGCCGCGGCGCCGACGTGCCCGGCCTGAGCGCCGCGCTGACCGCCGACACCGCGCACAAAATCAAAGCCGTGTGCGTGGTGCATAACGAAACCTCGACCGGCTGCGTGTCGCGCGTCGATGAAGTGCGGGCGGCGCTCGATTCCGTGAAGCATCCGGCGCTGCTGATGGTGGATTCGATTTCGTCGCTGGCCTCGATCGATTACCGGCACGATGCGTGGGGAGTGGATGTGACCATCGCCGGGTCGCAAAAAGGCCTGATGCTGCCTCCCGGTCTGTCGTTCAACGCGATCAGCGAGAAGGCGCTGAAGGCGGCGGAATTCGCGAAACTGCCGCGCAGCTATTGGGACTGGCGGCCGATGCTGGAGGCCAACAAGACCGGGTATTTTCCTTACACACCCGGAACTAATATGTTATACGGCCTGAACGAGGCGGTAAAGATGCTGCTGGAAGAAGGGCTGGAGAACGTCTTCGCCCGCCACGACCGTCACGCCGAGGCGGCGCGTCGCGCCGTGCACGCCTGGGGGCTGGAGGTGCAGTGCGCCGAGCCGCGGCATTACTCGTCATCTTTGACCGCCGTTCGCCTGCCGGAGGGTCACAGCGCCGACGGCCTCCGTGCCACCATCCTGGAAAAGTACAACATGAGTTTGGGGAATGGCCTTGGCATTTTGAAGGACCGCGTGTTCCGCATTGGTCATCTGGGCGATTTTGGCGACCTGCAGTTGATCGGGACTCTGGGCGGGGTGGAGATGGGGCTGCGGGTGGCCGGTGTGCCGCACAAGACCGGCGGAACCCAGGCGGCGATCGATTATCTGGCCGGCAACGCCTGGGTTCCGCCGGAGGCCGCCAGATGAGCGTCGTTTTCGATCAAACCAGCGGCGTCGATTACGCGACGTTGAGCACGGCGATCAGCGGTTCGTCGGCGAACGACGTGCTGCTGGTTCCCGCCGGATCCTATAACGAGAACTTTCCGGACATTACACATAACCTGACCATCGACGCGGTCGGCGGCCTGGCATCGTTGACCACGCCGCTGCCGATCCCAATCAATGGTCGTGCCATCTTGAATGTACCAGGCGATGCCGGCGTCAGCCTGTCGATTTCAGGCCTGGAGATTTCCGGCGCCACGAGAGCGGAACCGTCTCCCAACGGCGCGGGCATTCTGTTTGAAACCGGCAACGGCAAGCTGACGATCACGAACTCGTTCATTCACAACAATGAGGATGGCATTCTGACCGGCGGCGCCGACCAGCACAGCCCAGGGGGCGTGATGTCGGTGGTGATCAGTCATTCGCAGATCAGTAGCAATGGAGCGCCGCCGGGAAGCTCCTACGCCGCGAGCGGTTCGGACCACAATATCTACGCCGGCTCGCTGACGAGCTTCACGCTCACCGACAGCTATGTCACCAACGAACAAGGCTACGGGCACGAAGTCAAAAGCCGCGCGGCCGCGAACGTCATCACGGACAATCGCATCCAGGATGGGCCATCGGCTTTGGTCAGCTACGACATCGACCTTCCCGATGGCGGCAACGCGGTGGTCACCGGCAACGTCATCGAAAAGGGTCCATTGGCGGTCAACCACGCGATGATCCATTTCGGTGGCGAGGATACGTATCCGAGCAGCAGTCTGTTCGTCAGCGGCAACACCTTCATCAACGACAGTGCCAGTGGCGCCATCGGTGTGCTCAATCAGACGGTGGATCCAGGCAGCGGTGCCAGCGTGCCGGCCACGATCGCAGGCAACACGTTTTATGGGGTCGATGCGCCGAATTTGTTTCAAGATGATAATGGACCACCGTTCGACATCGCATCGAACAATGCGTTTTTCCAGGGTCCCGGACCGGCGCTCGATACCTCGCCCGGTTTCGATGTGCCCGAACCGGCGAGCGGCGCCGCGCTGATGTTCGCGGTCCTCGGCGTGGCGCTGGTTCGTTACGCGCGACGCCGCGTGATGGTGAACCAGCGGGCCCATTCTTGACCATTTGACATTGTAACCGGAACATAAGCCGGGCCTTTCGCGAAGTCCGCACCTGTCTCAGGAGAAACCGCCATGATCGAAGTCTGGACCTGGCCGACACCCAATGGCCACAAAGTGCACATCGCGCTGGAGGAACTTGGGCTGCCCTACAAAGTGATCCCGATCAACATTGGCAAGGGCGACCAGTTCAAACCGGAATTCCTGGCGATCACGCCGAACCACCGCATCCCCGCCATCGTCGATCCCGACGGACCTGGCGGCAAACCGTTCGCACTGTTCGAGTCAGCCGCGATCCTGATCTACCTGTCGGAGAAGACCGGCGGCAAACTGATCCCCGCCGACCCGGTGGGCCGCTACACCTGCCTGCAATGGATGATGTTCCAGATGGGCGGCACCGGCCCGATGTTCGGCCAGTACAATCACTTCGCCAACTACGCGGTCGAGAAGATCCCGTACGCGATCGAGCGTTACACCAACGAAGTCAAACGCCTGCATCGCGTGCTGGACAAGCGCCTGGCGCAGGCGACATGGCTGGCCGGGGACGAATACTCGATGGCGGACATCATCAACTTCCCGTGGATCCGTAATCCGGACCGGCGCAAGATCGATCTCGCGGAGTATCCCAACCTGAAGCGCTGGCACGACGCGATGGCCGCCCGGCCGGCCGTGCAACGCGGCTGCGAGGTGCTGTCGGAGAATCAGCGGCGCGGGTCGATGACCGACGCCGAGCGGGAGATCATGTTCGGCAAGACGCAGTTCACGGTGCGCTGACCGCAAACCCCCGTCATGCTCTGAGCCGCCTGACCCGAAGACCTGGCCCGGCGGGGTGCCGCGACAGGTTTCTGGGCCAGGCGGTGTGGCCCGCGCGCATCTTGAGTGAGACAGGCGTTGGATGACTGAGCGGCGCGGTCGAAGCTCAGCCAGCAAGAAAGGCTTAACTCGGAGGACACGGAGACCACCGGAGGACACGGAGCAGCAAAGCATGGCGCTTCGCGCGGTGTTGAGTTGAACGCTCGTGGACCGGCGGCGGTCATCGCCACGAGTTTGAGCCAGGGATGTCAGGCTGACAGAATTCCTTGACGCGCCGCTACGTCAGATATACTAACGGTCCGGCTAACTATCCCACGCGAGGCGGCACCGTCATGGACACGCGACCGGCATTTGGTTTCCCGGCATTTGGTTTCAAAGAGCTTTTCACCTTCATGATCGGCGACATGGGCAAGGCCGTGTGCGAGCGCAAGGGTGAGACCAAACAGCAGCAATTCACCCGCTCCCAGGTCGTCGTCGACATGATCCTGGGGTTGCGACCGCGCGACGTGCTCGAGGCCATGCTCGCCGGCCACAGCGTCATGTTCCACGAGGTGATCGTCGACAGCGTCCACGATACCTTACGCGGTGAACTCGATACGATGCGCCGCGGCACGCGAAGCAATCTCGTTGCCATGAACAAGGCTTTCACCGCCAATCTCGATCGGTTGGAGCGGTGCCAGTCGCGTCCCTCCCAAGGGAGCCGTGAGGGCAGCCGCGATGTGCCGGAGGTGCGGCCGGCCGAAACGATCGCGCAGACGCCAATCGCCGAGCAGACACCACGGCCCGCGGACCAAGCGCCACCCGACGCCACCCGCGCTCAAGCCGCGCCGGTAAATGTCCCCCCGGCAAACGTCCCTCCGGCAAACGTCCCTCCGGCAAACGTCCCCCCGGCGCCGGCCGAAACGCGCGAGGCTCCGCCCATGCCAGAGCCGGACCCGCTGCCGCTGTACCTGCGCGAGGAGGTCATTGACTTCCGCCCCTCACCGGAAACGATCGCCGCCTGCCGCGCCAACCCGGAAGCGATGGCCGCGCTCGAAGCCGGCGATCCCGAGCGGTTCGCCCGAGCCATGGGCGTGGACATGCCAAGAGAGGACTTCCTCGCCGCCGCCGCCGAGCCGGGAACCCCGTTCGATACACGTGCGCCGGGTCCGTGGCCGGCGGGTCAGCGCTCCGCGTGACCCAAGGTCTGATCCTCAAGGCGCCGATACCCAGCCGGCTGCGCCCGCCGCGCCTCATAAGCAGCGAGATGGGCGTGCGCGATACGCGGCAGCGCATGTGGCGCGATCGTATCGCCGGCGCGGTGTAGCAGATCGTCCCAGTCCGTGATCGGCGTACGTGATCGGCGTACGTGATCGGCG
>CALFNB010000411.1 GCA_937902425.1 uncultured Acetobacteraceae bacterium
CCGGACCGGGTCTGGTATTCAATTCCAAATTCATTGGCGATCCAGCCGCCAACCTGGCGCGTCGTGCGAGGCAAGGTCTCGGCGATCCAGGCTTTCAGTTTCTCCTGCTGCTCCACCGTCAACCGGCAACTGCCACCCTGGTGGTTGAAGGTCGCCAGCCCCTCGATCCCGTCCTCCAGGTAAAGCTTGTGCCACTCGCGAATGGTGTCGCCGTCGAGAAACAACACTTTGCCGATCGCCTCGCAGCTCAGGCCATCGTCCAGCAGCACCAGCGCGTTGGCGCGGCGGGCGAGCCGGTGCGCGGCGCCGCCGTCGCGGGCCAGTTCGATCAGGTCGCGGCGGGATTCGCTGTCGAGGAAACGGGGGCGGATCATGGGAGGACGAGAATCGACCCCCAGGGGATTCGCAAGGGGAATTTTCCGGATTTCCGTCGAGTCGGGGTATATAGCCGTTATTCACCACCTTCCCGGCGATCGTTCCGTAGCCCAGAATCTGGTGACTGATGCCGTTCTCGGTGGCATCGATCGTAACGGCCCCGGCCGCGGCATCGTCCGCCGTGCCGATTTCAAGGCGGGACGTGCCGTCGACCGAAACCGTGCTTGCGCCGGAGTACCCGCCAAGCGCCACGAGAAAGGCAACCGAGGCGGACGCACCATTGGTCACGGAAACCGATCCGTTACCGGATGTCCCGACATAAAACCACGTGGCGGCTCCGGTGACCGCGAAGTCGGACCCGGCACCTGTGACTAGCTGAGCGGCGCTGGTGGCGGCATTGCCGCTGTCGATCGTGGATTGCGGACCCGAGCTTACGATCGTCGATTCATTCTGGACGGTCAACGGACTGTTGTCGAGAAAAGTCGCCGTGTCCGTCAGTTGCGCATTGGCATCGACAAACCACGCGGCGGCGCCCAAAAACTGCAACACCGCCGCAGTTCCGGTTCCGGTAATCGTTCCGCCACCCGAAGTGAACTCGGCCGTGTCCGCCAACCCGGGCGGCGCCAGAGCGGGATCGGTATTCGTTGTCGTATCATTCCAGTTGCCGGCCGTGCCAAAGGCTCCCGAGCCGCCGCGCCAAAGCAATACATCCGCCATATCGATCGACCTTTTCGGAGACAGCGACGAAGGAAATGTAACTTTATCGTTACACGAAGCATTGCGCTCGCTGGCCCGTTCATTTTCCAGCGTGGGTCATTTTCCAGCGTGGGTGACATTCCAGCGCGGGTGACTTTCCGGCGTGCCGGCGTCCGTGCTTATGTCGCCACGGCGCCGATGCCACTAAACTCAGCACGGGACTGCGTGAACCGCAAGCGAAAGGTTTGCCGGGTCTCGCGTCCGGATGGACACCGCGCGAGGGCTTCGGTACAGGGACGCGATACCAACAAGGGAACGTCCCGGCCATGCCTCCGACCGTACTTTATTCCGAGAACAACTACCCAGACGACAGCGTCGAGCGGCGCGTCTACGGCCCGAACGTGAAGATCGTCGTGCCCAGGGGTGCGACGGCCTCGCTCGCCGACCTGACTGACGAGGAGTGCGCCCAGGCTGATGGGCTGATGATTTTGCGGTTCAAGGTGACGGAGCGGGACCTGGCACGGTTCCCGAAGCTGCGCTTCGTATGCCGCATGGGCGTCGGCTACGACGGCATCGACCGCGTCGCCTGCGCGAAACGGCAGATCGTGGTGCTGAACGTTCCGGATTACGGCACGACCGAGGTCGCCGATCATGCCATGACCTTGGCGTTGACGCTGCGCCGCGGCGTGCTGCTTCATCTGGAGTCGCAACGAGCCGACCCTCCGGCCGCGTGGCGTTACGTCAACGATCCTTTGCTCAAGCGCTCGGGCGTACAGACATTCGGCATCGTCGGGATGGGCCGCATCGCCACCGCCGTGGCGTTACGCGCCAAGGCGTTCAATTTCCGCGTCATGTTTTACGATCCGTATCTGCCCAACGGTGCCGAACTCGGCCTGGGGATTAATCGTGCGAAGACGTTGGAGGAGCTGCTGCGTCAGACCGACACTCTGTCGGTGCACACGCCGCTGACCCTGGAGACCCGGGGGATGCTCGGGTTGCGGGAGTTGTCGCTGCTGCCGAAGGGCGCCGTCGTGGTGAACACCGCGCGCGGACCGATCGTCGACATTGACGCATTGGCGACGTTGCTGAAGAGCCGCCATCTGGCGGGTGTCGGCATCGACGTCATCCCGGTGGAGCCGCCGGTCGATCCGGTACCGGAACTGGTGCGGGCTTACCGCGCTCGCGAGCCGTGGACGATCGGCCGTCTGGTCATCACGCCGCACAGTGCGTTTTATACGCCGCAGGCGTGGGATGATATTCGCTCCAAGGGCGCTGAGACGATGGCCGCGGCGTTGCTTGGCAAGCCACAGAACGTGATCGCGCCGGATAGCTACTGACCACATAATCCCCGTCATCCCCCGGACCAGCCTGCGAGAGAACATATACCTGGTCCGCGTGAACCCTGGTGCCGCCGGCCAGAAAGTCCTGATGCCGCGATCCGCGCCGGTCCTCGACCAGGCAAGCAACATTGTAACAGGGAGCGACGCTGAGGCCACCGGAGGACCACGGAGACGAACGATTTCGTGGCGCTTCGCGCGAGCGGTCGTCCCTCTACCGCGCGAAGCGCCATTCTTACCTGCTTCGTGTGCTCCAGTGGCCTTCGCGTCCTTCGTGGTAAAGCCTTACTGACTTGCCCGCGGAGCTTCGAGCGTAACGCGGTTCGGCAATTGGATCGTGAATGACAATGATGCGCAAAGCCTGGGTGCGGGAGCGGTCCGGTTACTGAGGGAGCGGTTCATCGCTTGCTCAACAGCGGCCGCATCCCGTTCAAAGCCGCCAGAATGGCGGACCCGTTGCTGATCAGAGCGGTTACACGCGCCGATATCAATCCGCCCGGAAGCGCCAGACCGAGCGCGACCGTGTTCATCGCCGCTACGATAGCGTAATTTTGTTTGATCAGGTGAATGGCGTTCCGAGAAATCTCCACCGCCTGCACGAGTTTCCAAAGTGAATCTTCAAGCAGCACGATGTCGGCGGATTCATGCGCGATATCAGCCCCATGCTTCATCGCCACACCGACGTCGGCGAATGACAGCGCGGGCGAATCGTTTATGCCATCTCCGATCATGGCGACCACCCTGCCTTCGCGTTGCAGGTGTTGAATCGTCTCCACCTTGTCAGCCGGTAGAAGATCGGAGAAATATCCGGTCATCCCCAGCCGGCGTCCGACCGCTTCCGCGACCACGGCGTTATCGCCGGTTAGCATGAAAGTATCCCGGATACCGAGAGCATGCAGCCGCTCGATGACCGAATGGCTTTCCTCTCTGATCTGATCAGCGTAGGACACGAGGCCGACGATCTCGCCGTCGGCCGCGACGAATACGCACGATTCGCCTCGCTCATTACAGGCGGCGAGGCCGTCTCCCGCTTCGTTGAGCCTGATGTCGCTTTGCCGGATAAAGCGTTCGCTGCCGACATGAACATATCGCCCGTCGACATTCCCCTCCACCCCGAGTCCCACGTGAAAATCGGCCTCCGTGCAGTCGGGGATCGCCACGTCCAGCTCAGCAGCGCGCAGACGGAGCGCCTCCGCGACCGGATGCTTAAGCCGCGTTTCCGCCGCGACGGCTATGGCCAGGAGCTGATTCGCCGATATTTGATTAGAATATGTGACAACCTCGCGGACTATCGGCACGCCGCGCGTCAGCGTGCCGGTCTTGTCGAATACGATCGTATCCACATCGGCCAGCCGCTCAAGGTGCCTGCCCCCTTTGACAATGATGCCACATCGCGCCGCATGGGTAATCGAAGATAGCACAGTGGTCGGGGCTGCAATCCGTATACCCGTCCCATAATCAACAATGACGAGCGACAGGAAACGATCGAAGTCGGCCGTCACCATGGCGCTTCCCACTGCCAGCCCCAGCGTTGGTGCGACCAGTCGGTCGGCGAAGCGCTCAGCGTGGTTCTGCATACGCGTATCGCCAATCGGCGCATCAGCGACCAGCCGCGCGACCTGGGCAGCAACGGTGTCCATCCCCACGCGAACGATCGAACGGTAATCTGACCATCTCGCACCACAGTACCGGCGAACGTCTCCTCCCCCTCTCCGCGCGCGACCGGAAGGCTTTCCCCGGTGATCGTCTGCTGATCGATCAAAGCGCGGCCTCGAATGATTTCCCCATCAACAGGTATCAGTTCTCCGTGGTAGACGATTACTACGTCCCCCGCGACGAGTTCGCTCAGCCTCACCTCGACGACATCGTTTCCTGTAACCCGCCACGCGGTTTTGGACTGGAATTCCAAAAGCTCGTTCATTGCCTTCTTCGAGCCGGCGGCCGTGAGATCACGCATATAATCGCCCAGACGAATCAGCCAGATGATCGCGCCGCCCGTGATAAAGTTACTCTGGCCGATCGAGGCACCGATCGCGACAGTATCAAGAAAATCAATGTTCAATCGCTGCTCGTGACGCAACGCCTGCCAGGCGCGCCGGAAGATCGGTATCGCGGTAAACAGCATGAGAGGAATTTTAAGTGCCAGCGAAAGGGGGTGCTGCACAAAGGCCATCGCGAGCGACACCGTTGGCAGCGCCAAGGGCCAACGCTCAGGCTGATAACGCTCGCCGTGGCTGTCCGAGGTATCAGGGACAGGAGCCTCGCCGTGCCGCGTGGGCGTCATGGCGGCGAGCATGCGCAGGTCACTGAAGGTGGCCTGCTGAAGTCTGGATAATAACTCCTGAAGCAGAGCTTCTTTTGAGGGGTCGTATTCAAGGATCAAACTGGCGGCCGCGTGATTGAGGCGCGCGCTGATGATCCAGTCCCGCGTACGCAACCATTCGCGCATCGCATCCGCCAACTGCGACGGGGCATGCAGCAAGGGAGAGAACAGTCGAATCCGGCCCGGAATCGCGTGTCGGATTACGAACTTCGGACGGGCCGGGCCATCTATCGTGCTGACGTAATTCACCTGATTCCGACTGGATGAAGCGCAGCGAATTGTTCCAGGAAATGATTCAAAACAAACAGCGCGAGCGTGACCCACATCGGGGTCGATGCTTCGATGCCCAAGCCGATGAGGGCCGCTACAGCGAGTCCGGCCACGACGGCAGTTTTGAGGTCGACCGCGTTGCCGGTGGAAGTCCGGATATCGAGGTCGATATTTTTGAAAAGGTCCACCACGGCCCGGGCCGCTTGTGAGTGACTGGCGAGAAATTCCGCCTCCACCTGAATTTTCTGAGCTATTTCTTCAACCTCATCTCCCGGACGGCCACCGCACAGGGTTATTTGTTCGTGTTGCCAACTCGCGAATCTGGACTTCATTTCGGCATTTCGCTTCGGATCGTATTGCAGAATCAGGCTCCCGGATAACGGCTTGACAACGACACTATCTACCCCCCCTACCCCTGCGAACACCTGTTTCAGGCTTTCCAGCACTCCATTATCGCCAATCGCCGCGGGAATTTTGACGCGAAGACGCCCTGGCACGTGGTGGGCCAGTTTCGCTTCATACTTCATGGGTCAAACTCCCGTTCCGCGGCTCCAGCTGCGGTATAGGTACTATTTGTGCGAGACGGAGAGGCGCTGGTCAACCACTATGCGGGGGTTCCTCGGCTTTCGCTTCCGCCACCGCGTCATGAATTTGTTCCTGAGCCTCAGCGAAAACCTGGCCGGCCTTGTTTCCTACATGGTAAGCGCCGCGCACGGTGGCACGAAACCCGGACTGGAGAGTGTCGGACAGGTTTGGCAAGATCTTCGGTACCAGCATTGCCCCCACGCCAAGGATAATCCCGGGGATAAGGGCGGCTTCAAACAACGCGGCGCCGACCGCGACGACTCCGACAACCGCCGCTGTCTCGACAAGGCTACCGCTCCCCCATTCAGTCGGCGCATTTGCGCTCGGCGGATGGCCATCCGTACTGGGATCGTCTTTGGGCGCCTTCATGGCTGGTCCTTCCAGTTAGATTGTCAACGGATAAGTCTAGCCGTTCATACGGTAGAAGCAATCCGGCTCCAGGCCCACGTATTTTCCCCGTGCGCGGGATACACGCTTCACGGTCCTTACCGAGCGATTACGTTGCCCGACAGAGCGTATGCAACGAATATGAAGGACGACGGGTTCCGCAGTCAAACGAGAGCTGACCTCTCTAAGGATGCCGGGGAGACAATTCTTCCGGTCAGCGAGCCCTGCTGCGTCCGGGCTGGTTAGAATGGCGGGTTCGGCCTGGGGTGAGGACAGCCAGCTTATTCCATCGTTGTGGCCACCGCGTCGCGGGCGCACGTGCCTGATCGGCGAAACGTGGCGCGTGCAGCAGATCCAGCACCCATTGCCGTTGCGGAACGCTCAGCGCCCGGGTTGGTCTCGGCCGCGGACGGGTTATCGCTGGCGGCACGGTCAGCCGGGCCCGCCTTCGTTGCACCGTGGCGCGTGAAACCCCGAGTGCGGCGCCCCTCATCCCGCCGCTGTCGCCCTCAAGGTTTGTGCATGCCGCGGGGACCAGCCGGGAGTGACGGGTTTGGGGAGACCCCCAGTCCTCAATCCCCAGTCCTCAATCCCCAGTCCTCAATCCCCAGTCCTCAATCCACGGTCCTCAATCCACGGTCCCAGGTCCATCAAGCGGGATCACATTGCCGGCCAGCTCGTTGCCGGTCAGCCGCGCCGGTGTTTGGGTGAAATTCCGCACGAAGCGCACGGGTTCCGGCAAATCGCTGGTGAAATGGTTACCGCGGATCACCAGCACGCGCGTCGGATTGCTCCGGTCTTCGGTCCCGAGCGAGATCGCCACCTCCTTATTCTGGCTGTTCGTGCCTTTACGGAGAACATTGTTCACGATCACGCCGTCGCCACCATCTGGCAGCTCGATCAGGTAGCTGGAGGTCCCTTCCGGGCCATCCTCGATCCGGCTGTCCCGCACGACGGTCGCCCGCGCCCGCGATTTGATGTGGTGTCCGACATGGGTGTCGAGGAAAACGCAACCCGTCACCTCAAGCCGCGCGATCTGCTTGCCGATGTACAGAGCATGCGCGCAGGCCCCCAGGCAGGAGCCATTGCCGCGGAACAGGTCATGCACGATGCGCACGACGCTGCCAGGCGGGCCGCCGGCCAGGATGCCATTTTCGTTATCCAGGAACTGGCTGTTCTCCACGGTCAGATTGGCGCCCTCCATCAGGATGCCGGCACCCGTGTGCCAGGTGGACCGCGCGTGCACGAATGTCATGCCCCGCACCGTGATGTCGTTACCGGCGAACAAGAACAGGCCGCGATCGGCGCACGCCGGGCCGGTCACGACGGTCTGCGACATGACGGTCTGATTCATGGTTGCGGGCGGACGCCGCGCCTCGATGGTCAAATGTGACGCCGGCCAGATCGCGCAACCACGATAGACGCCCGGATCGAACACCACCCGGTCGCCATCCTTGGCCACCGCCGCCGCTTGCTCCGGGCTGGTGAGTTCCCGACCCGGCCCGACCTCCCACACCCGGGCGGTGGCTGGCATCGACAGTGCGGACAAACCGCAACCGGTCGCCAGGCTCAGTCGGACCATGGTCCGCGACATGCGCGTGAGAGATTTCTTGCATAGCGCGACCGCGGCCGCGACAACTCCATTCATGAGACATCCGCCATGACAGAAACCTGGGCGTTGGACATGCATCGATATGCCAGGTGTGGTTGTATGATCAGGCGGGTTATAGAGATGCGAGATCGCGCCGGTAATCCATGAGCGCCGCGACCCAACCAGTCCCAATCGCGGAAGCGGAAGCCGCCTCGGCGCCCGCGCCACTGATCATGCCCGCGCCACTGGTCATGCCCGCGCCACTGGTCATGCCCGCGCCACTGGTCATGCCCGCACCACTGGTCATGCATGTGTTTCCCACCTTCGCCGTTGGCGGCGCCCAGGTGCGGTTCGCCGCGTTGGCCAATCATTTTGGGGCGGAGTTTCGTCACATCGTGGTCGCCCTCGACGGCGATACCGGTTGCCGGGAGCGGCTCGATCCCGGCCTGGACGTGACCTTCCCGCCGGTCGCCGCGCCAAAGAACGCCATGCTGGCCAATGCCTGGCGGTTCCGCTCCTTGCTGCGGCGCTGGAGACCGGATGTCCTGGTCACCGGCAACTGGGGCGCGATCGAGTTCGCCATGGCCAATCTGCCGCCGTTGACCCGCCACCTCCATGTGGTCGATGGCTTCGGACCCGAGGAACGCGAAACCCAGATCGCCCGCCGCGTGCTGATCCGCCGGCTGGTACTGGGCCGCGGCAAGGTCATCGTGCCGTCGCGCAACCTGGAGCGGATCGCGACCGAGATCTGGAAACTCCCCTCGCGTGTGGTGAGATACGTGCCCAACGGCATAGACCTCACGCGCTTTGGCGCGGCGGTCCGGGAGCCGCGAACCGGCCCGCCGGTGATCGGGACGGTTGCCGCGCTGCGGGAGGAGAAGAACCTCGGTCGATTGCTCCGCGCCTTCGCATCGTTGGCGCGTGACCGGCCCGCGATCATGGAGCCGGCACGCCTGGTGATTGTCGGCGACGGCGATGAACGGGTCCCGCTGACCGCGCTCGCGAACGAATTGGGTGTGGCGGATCGGGTGACGTTCACCGGTCACCGCGGCGATACACCCGCGCTTTACGCCGGGTTCGACCTGTTCGCCCTGACCTCGGACACCGAACAAATGCCGCTGTCGGTGATGGAGGCGATGGCGAGCGGCCTACCCGTCGTATCGACCGATGTCGGTGACGTGCGGGCGATGCTGGCACCGGAGAACCTACCTTATGTCGGCGCCAGGGATGACGCTGTCGTCGCGGGGTTATTGACGACGTTGCTGGCCAGCCCCGGCGAGCGGACCCGTATCGGTGCGGCCAACCGCGCCAAGGCGGAGCGCGACTTCGATCAGGCCGTTATGTTTAACACGTGGCGCGGATTATGGACCGGGGCCGGGTGAACCAGCTGGCGACCCCCCACGTGACCAGACCGGACGCTTCGCCGCGACCCAGGGACGGAGTTCGGGCGAATGCTTCGACGGAGATCGTCGTCTCCGGCGTCGCGGATTTCGCCGCGCTGGGGGTGAAGTGGCGCGACCTGGAGGCCCGGTCCAATAATTCGTTCTTTCAAAGCTGGACCTGGACGGGCTGCCTGGCGGATGAGCGGTTCCCTGATCCGGTCCTGGTGGAAGCGCGCGAACACGGGCGGACAGTGGCGCTCGCGCTGTTTAATCGCCGCGGCAGAACCCTGTATTTGGGCGAAAGCGGCGACAAGGCGCAGGACTGCGTTTTCATCGAATTCAATGGCGTTCTCGCCGAAACCGGGCTTGAGGGCCGCCTGACGGCTGCCTGCCTGGAAGCCGCCCGCGCGTGGTCTGGCCACGGATGTCGTGCGTGGCCTGGCCGTTGGCCGGCGTTGAGTGGGCTGCGGCGGCGGCGACTTGTTCTGAGTGGGGTCAATTCAACGACAGCTGTCTCGGCGGCTGAGATCGGATCCGTGCGGCGCAACCGATCTCTGCCCGCACCCTTTGTGGGTTTTCGAGAAAGCAACGATCGTTTTTTGGAAAGCCGTAGCGCCAACACGCGGCAACAACTCCGCCGGTCGCTGCGCGACTACGCGGCGGCCGGTGCCGTCACGATCGAGCGGGCGGATACTTCGCAGCGGGCGTACGAGTTTCTCGATCGCCTGGCGGCATTGCACCAGACGTCATGGATGGCCCGAGGGCAACCGGGCGCGTTCGCCAACCCGTTCTTCGGCCGCTTCCATCGCGCGCTGATCGCGCGTGGGCTGGGACGCGGGGAGATCGACTTGCTGCGTGTCACGGCGGGGGGCCAGGTCATTGGATTTCTTTATAATTTTCGATATCACGGGCATTCTCTGGCGTATCAGAGCGGCTTCGACTACGCGGGAGCCACCCGGCATGAAAAGCCCGGCCTGACCTGTCACCACGAGGCGATCGGGTTCGCG
Source organism: uncultured Acetobacteraceae bacterium (assembly GCA_937902425.1). GTDB lineage: Bacteria > Pseudomonadota > Alphaproteobacteria > Acetobacterales > Acetobacteraceae > Rhodopila. Next base: position 9,954 of record CALFNB010000411.1, read on the forward strand.
GCGCGGACCGGAGCAACCCGATACGATTTCCTGGCGGGGGACGACCGCTACAAGCGCAGCCTCTCGGACCAGGCGGAAATCCTGCATTGGGTCGAGGTCACCAACTCTTATTCGCCGCGGTTTCTGGTTGGCCGCCTGAGGGAACTGATCGCCGGCCGCTCGGGTGCGGCGCTGGCGGTTCAGCCTGAGGCCGCCCAGGAGACTTCTCGGGAGGTGATCGCCGCGTAATATTTTGGGCGGACTTGCCCTCCCCGGGGTGCCCGGACCCCCGTTCGGCGGAATGGGTCCCGAGGGCGCGGTCGTTTTTCGCGGTTTGCGATCTATGTTTTGATTGAACTGAAACTTTTCCGTTGACGGAAACTGTGTTACGAAGGCCGGGCGGAGCGAATGGCGTTCCTGCTTCCGCGCAATGGGATCCAAACAGGAATATCGGACCGGGTAATAACACGAGTCTGCAAGGTCGTTTAAAAAATAAGTTGCTCAACGCCTAATGGTACGATAGCGTGGCAAGCATATTGGGCAGGTGTGAGCCGTGAAGTTTTCATTGATTTCCGCAACCTCAATTTTCGCGCTGGTTACGGCGGCGGCGGGACCCGGTCATGCGGCCGAGTTGATGTCGGCGCCCGGCCAAATGAACATTTACGATCTGGTCGACGACGGCATGACGTCCGCTGATGGCGGCGATAGTACGGTGACCAAACAGGACCCGCTGGTTTCCGCCGTCCTGGCGCTGCGGGCCGCGACCATCGGCTGGCAGACACTCACCTTCACCGGACCGGCCGATGCATCCGCCGCGGGCAACGTTTCGCCGCGCGTCCCGTTGGGCGCGGCGCCTGGCACCCGGCCGGATGACGACTTCGCCACGCCGATCTCGGGTGCGTGGCAGTGGAACGCATTGCAAAAGGCCCGCGCGATCGGCTTTGCCCGGATCGCCCCGCTGATTGGTACTATCGGCGATGGCCCCGCGGCCAATGAGAAAGCCGGCGGCACGGTTTTCGTCGCGGAGGGAAGCCGGCCGGGCTTCAGCGACGGGGGCAACGGTGAAGATGGCGTGCGGAGTTCGTCCGTCGCCGTGGCTTTCGCACCCAGCAGCACCAGCACCGCGACGATCACCGTCGCCGGGGCGGGAAACTTCCGCCAACGTGGCGGAACCGGGTTCTCTGTCGCGGCGGCCAACAGCCTGCAAGCCGCGCCTCCGGTGAGCGAAAAGGCGCCTCAGGCCGTCGTGCTGACCGAAACGGGGCAACCGACCCTCGGCTATAATTACACGCCGGCGACGTCCGCGACCAAGGGCAACGCGGTGGAAGCCAGCTTTAGCGATGCCATCACCGCCACGGGGAATTTCGCGCAACTATACTCGCCGGTGACGACGGCCAGGATCCAAACGAGTGACCTCCAGTCCGGACGGGCCGCCAACGGTAAGATCCAGACCAGCGAGCTGCTGACCGGTCGGGGTCAGCCTGGGAATGGCAAAGTTGAGACCAGCCAGCTGCAGCCCAACCGCGGTCTCCCGGGTGCGGCCACGAACGGCAATGTCCAGACCAGCGAACTCAGGTCAGGCCAGGCTCGCCCAGAGCAACTCCAGACCAGCGATGTCGCGGCAACCTATAGCAAGTTGATCGACCTCACACAGCCGATCGAGGGTAAGGTAAGCGGCACCCAGGTGGATGGCACGCGCACCTTCCTTAGCGCCTCCGTCAGCGCGAACCCTTCAGGCACCGCCGCGCTCTATATGGCGAACGTCGTGAACGCGGCTCCGACGGTTCCCACCGGTCAAACGGTGGAGGCGTTCCAGGTGGGCCCGACGCCTGGGTCTCACGCGCGGGGTGGCTCGGGCACCTCCGTCTCCGATCCTCTGGGCGGCAAAATCATGGCCAGTGCCGGTCCTTTGAACAACTCGTTGGCGTTGCCGTAGGGCGTCTTTCGCCTCGGTGTCGCCGCCGGCGATCGTCGCACCTGGAAAAGCGGCAGCTGCGGTTTCCGACCGGGTCCGTGGTGTGAGGCTACCGCCGTTCCCGCACGGCATTCGCGAAGTTCACCCCGACAATTGCCCGATCGCGAAGCTGAACAATCGATCGCGCCCCAGCAGAAAGACTCGCCCGCCACGCGGAAACAGTCGAGCGATCGCCACGTCCCGCACGTCGAGCCCTCCGGTGTAAGCCCCAAACGCCGGCATCATCAGACGTCTCGAATCAACAACGAAGCAGGGCCGGCTGACATGGCCGCCGCGTGCCGCGATCGAGGCCTTCGGATGATGATGTCCGACGATCTCACCGGCATCCGCGCGCGCCACCGCCTCGTGCCGGAACAGAATCGGATGCGTGACGAATTCCTCGACGAACTGACCGCCAATTCCATTCGGCGGATGCGGATCGTGATTGCCGAGCACCCAGATGAAGCGATGCGCCGCGGTCATCGCATTCAACCGCTCCAGTTCGCCGTGCGGCAATCGGCCGGCGCCGTCCGGGTCATGAAACGAATCACCCAAAGCGACGACAATCCGCGGCTTCCACCGCCGTAACAACAGCCCGAGCCGGTCCAGCGTCGCGTGCGTGTCCCAAGGTGGCAGCAGACTGCCTTTGCGCGCGTGGGACGAGCCTTTTTCCAAATGCAGATCGGACACCACGAGCAGCCCGGTCTCCGGCCAGAACAAACCCCCCAGAGGGTCGAGCATCAGCCGCTCGCCGGCGAGATGAACCGGTGCCGCGGTCATGCGTCGAACAACGACGCCTGCGCCGGCCGTCGCCGCATGGTTTTCCCTGGTGGAGGCTGCCGGTCGCCGGTCGCTTCGGCGATGATCGCCTCGGCCTCGGCCAGCATCGCTTCCTCGGTATCGCCCGCGCGGACATTCTCGCGGCCGATTTCCAACAGAATTGGCACCGCGAGCGGTGACACCCGGGACAACACCATATGCACAACGCGTCCTTTTATCCGCGCCAGCATGCTCGCGACGCGATCGAGATCGATCAGCCCGGAAGCCGCGTCCGCACGCGTGGCGCGCAGCAGGATATGATCCGGCTGGTGCTTCCGCAGCACCTCATAAATCAGATCGCTGTTGACGGTGACCTGGCGCCGGGTTTTCTCGGCACCGGGATGATGCCGCTCGATCAGCCCAGAGATTACCGCGACATTGCGAAACGTTCGTTTCAGCATGGAGCTGTCGGCCATCCACTCTTCCAGGTCATCGCCCAACATGTCCTGATCGAACAGAGCGGCGACGTTCATCGGACGATGCACCGACCAGATGCCGATCACGTAGTCGGTGGCGACAAACCCAAGCGGTGCGAACCCCGCGCGCTCCATGCGTTTGGTGAGTAACATGCCCAAAGTCTGGTGGGCGTTGCGGCCTTCGAAGCAATACGCGACCATGTACCACCGATCGCCGCGCGGAAACGTCTCGACCAGCAGATCGTCGCGGCCCGGCAATCGAGACACGGCGCGTTGCATGTTCAGCCATTCATGCACCGATTCCGGAAACGCATCCCAACTCGCGGGCGTACGCAGCAGGTCGCGCACCCGATCGGCGAGGTTGGTGGTCAACGGCAACCGGCCGCCTTCATAGGCGGGAACCATTGGTTCGCCATCGCCGCCTTCCTGGCACTCGACCGTCATTTCCCGCAGCCGCACGAAACGCAACAGCCGTCCGGCGAACATGAACGTATCGCCGGGCCGCAGCAGGCCCACGAAATACTCCTCGATCTCACCCAGTACCGGCCCGAAGGAGCCGCGCTTGCCGACCAGCCGGACCTTGATCATCGGCGCGGCGACGATCGTGCCGATATTCATGCGATGCCGCATCCCGACCCGAGCCGACCGCACATGCACCAGTCCCAGACTGTCGCGAAATAATTTTCGCCACCGATCGTACGCCTCCAACGCATAGCCGCCGTTCTCGACGAAGCGCAGCACATCGTCGAATACGTCCCGCGTCAGCCCAGAGTAAGGCGCCGCGCGCCGCACCTCGGCATAAACGTCATCCGGCCGGAACGGCGCGGCGCACGCCAGCCCGAGCAAATGTTGCGCCAACACATCCAACCCGCCAGGCCGCGGCGGATCGCCATCGAGTTCCCGCTCAGCCACCCCCTCGATCGCCGCCTGACATTCCAGAACTTCAAACCGATTGGCCGGCACCAGGATCGCCTGGCTGGCCTCATCCATGCGGTGGTTGGCGCGGCCGACACGTTGCAAAAGTCGCGAAATGCCTTTGGGTGCGCCGACCTGGATCACCTGGTCGATGCCGCCCCAATCGATGCCGAGATCCAACGACGATGTCGCCACCACCGCGCGCAATCGGCCGGCGGCCATCGCGGCCTCGACCTTGCGCCGCTGTTCGATCTCCAGACTGCCGTGGTGCAGCCCGATCGGCAGCATCGGATCGTTCAACCGCCACAGCGCCTGGAACATCAGCTCGGCCTGAGCGCGCGTGTTGACGAACACGATCGTCATGCTCGCATCGCGAATGCGCGCCATCACCTGAGGTGCTGCTTCCAACCCCATGTGGCCACCCCAGGACAGGCGGCCTTCCGGCAGCATGATCGACAGCACGGGCGGCGCGCCATCCGAGACCGAAATGATCCTGTCCGCGCCGGTGAACGCCCTGATCGCTTCCGGATGCGCGACAGTCGCCGACAAGCCAACGCGCCGGACCGACGGTGCGAGTTCCGCCAGCCGTTCCACGCACAAGGCCAATTGATCGCCGCGTTTCGTTCCGGCCAGGGCATGAACCTCGTCCATCACGATGGCGGACAGCGAGCCGAAAAATCCGGCCGCGTCGGGTGAGGCGATCAGCACCGCCAAACTCTCCGGTGTCGTCAGCAACAGATGCGGTGGGGTCAATTTCTGGCGGGCGCGGCGATTGGCCGGGGTATCGCCCGTCCGGGTCTCGATGCGGACCGGCAGCGCCATCTCGGTCACCGGTGCCATCAGATTGCGTGCGATGTCGGTGGCCAGCGCCTTCAGTGGGCTCACATACAAGGTGTGCAACCCGTCCCGCGCCGCCTCGTTCAACCCCACCAGACTGGGCAGGAACCCGGCGAGCGTCTTGCCGCCGCCGGTGGGCGCGATCAACAGCACACTCTCTCCGGCCCGCGCGGCGTCCAGCATCGCGAGCTGATGCGGCCGGGGAGTCCAGCCTCGCGCCGAGAACCAACTCCGAAAGGGTTCCGGTAATGTTCCTTCCATGACGTCAGTTAAACCACCCCGCGCGGCCGCACAAGCGCGCCGGTTCGCGTCAGTTCGCGGTGTGGGGTCAAGGCGACGGGCCGCTTGTTCGCGTCGTCAACTGGATACGGAGCCGGCGAGACATTCGTTCGCGACGACAACCCACCAGTGTATCACGCCTCTCGGGAGATCCGCCCGTCCTCAATGTAAATGACTCGGTCAGCCAACGGCAAGATGCGCGGATCATGCGTGACCACCATCACCCCGCGGGACGGGTCCTTGGCGATCTTGGCCAGTATCTTCATGATCGCGAGCCCATTCTCGCTATCCAGCGCCCCGGTGGGCTCATCCGCGAGGATCGCGGATGGGTTGCCGACAATGGCGCGAGCGATCGCCACACGCTGTTGCTCGCCGCCGCTGAGCTCGCCTGGAAATGCATTCTCCTTGTGCGCCAGGCCGACGGTCAGCAGCACCTCCTTCGCTCTGGCGGTCGCACGATCGGGGTCCTCGCCGCGTATATCCAGCGCCAATCGGACATTGTCCACGGCGGTCAACATCGGAAACAGACGATAGGATTGAAAGATGAACCCGATATGGTCACGCCGCAGTTTGGCCAGCTCTCCTGGCCGCGCGCCCACCGTGGAGTGGCCGCGAACGCGGACGGTTCCCTCGGTTGGCGTCAAAATGCACCCGAGCACTGACAGCAGCGTGGTTTTGCCGCTGCCGGATGGCCCCATCAACAGGGTCAGTTGACCACCGCCGAGCGCCAGACTGACGCCGTTCAAGGCCCGGACCTCGCCCGCCCCTTTACCAAGCCGCTGTACCACGTCGACGGCTTCGAGCAGTGGTTCGTTCATTGCCGAAACGCCACCGCGGGATCAATGCGCAGCACTTTCACGATGGCGGCGGTGGCCGACAGGATGCACATCAGAACGGTGAGCAGAAAGAGACCCAACGTCAGTCCGGGGGTCATGACGATCGGTAACGAGGTTTCCGCGGTCGACCTGACGACGACCAAACCGATGCACGCCGCCAGGCCGAAGCCGATGACCGCGCTGAGCAACGCCTGATAAATGATGACTTTGTGAATATAGCCGCTCGACGACCCGATCGCGCGCAGTGTCGCGAATTCGCTCAGATGATCCTTGGTGCTGGAATAAAGCGTCTGGGCCACGATGACCGTCCCAACGATGGCTCCGAGCAACGCCCCCGCGAACAGCGCGGCGCCGGCACCGGTGCCGAACAGCCAGAACGCCCGGCTGCGGCTACGAAATTCGTCGGGTGTCAAAACCTCGATCTTGGCCAGCTTCGTCAGCAGCTGTTCACGAACCGCGCCGATATCGGTGCCGGGCGACACGTGGAGCAAAAAATAGGAGACCTTATTCGGCGGCGTTGCCACATAACTCCGCGCGTTGGCGAGCGACGTGAATATATACGGCGTCGTTGTAAATGACCGAATGCCATCGGTAACCGCCGCGACGCGCACCGCTTGCTCACGAATTTCGGCACTGTCGCCGATTTTCGAAACGCCGAGCCGGTTGGAGTAGGTTTTATCGATCGCGACGGCTCCTTGTGCCGACAAGGCGGCAAGACTGCCCTGGACGACATTCCATGGATGCAATCCGCGCTGACCCGCGTCCGAACCGATCGCGAACACCGGCGTCACCCCTCCGCTTGGCACCGCCCATTGGGTAAACCCGATCACGACAGGGACGGATTCGATAACTCCCCGGATCGACAAGATCTGGGCCTGGTCTCGTGCATCCAACAACGATGGGTCCTCGAAGCATTTTGTTCCAAGCGTTACGATCCAAAGATCCGCCGAAGTATGATCTATCATCGCCGTCACCATGCGTTCGAAGCTCAGGAAAAGCCCTAGTTGGATGGTGACGAGAACGATGGAGAATACGATTCCCACAATCGTGGCGACGAACCGCAGCCGGTCCTGAAACAAGTTGCGGGATGCTAATTTGAAAGTCAACGACATCGTGATGATCCGATCGCGCCGTGTTCAGATTACTGTCGCGCCAGTTGCGGCGACGAGAGTTTCGCGCGTTCGTTAAGAAGAACCACATCGCCGCGCGGCGATGAAGCCGTCGCGGGCGTCCAGCGCGATTCCCCGATGAGAGCCGAACCAAAGGGAACGCGGCGCATCGCGGCGGTCGTCGCCCAGGCGAGCAGGAGGGCACCGGCGAGAACGATCAGGCCTTTGGCGACGGCGGCCAATGCCGCCCCCAGTATGGCGTATTGCAGCCAAACCACGAACGCATAATGCAACAAATAAATACCGAATGCGTTGTTCGCCAGGCTTTGGAGCAACGGTGAACGCACGCTACCGAAGCGCAGGCAACCAGCCATCACGCAGAAGCAACCACTCACGCAGGCCAAGGCGTAGCTGCCGTCAACAACGACTTGCAGCCCAACGGACGCTCCGGCGGGATCGCGCATGCTCAGAGCGGTCAATCCCATCCAAAGCAGGAATGACCCGAGGGCCTCGGCGAGCCAGACCGGCCAGCGGCGCGCCAGCATGCCGTCGGGTGCGAGCAGTCCGCGCTCCAGCCCAAACGCTCCAACGCCCAGTCCGGCGAGGTAAAACACGGCGTAGAGCAGAGGGCGGCTGAACTGGAGCGAGAATGGACCGCTCATTGACCAGGTCCAGGGCGTGAAGACCAGCGCCATCGGGACATACGCCAGCGCGGCACCCGTAACCAGGCCGGCGAAATACCGCGCCGGGCGGAGGCGGGCAGAGGCGGACGCGCGGCCGAGACTCGCCACCAAATTCGGTGCGAAACGGTGCAGTCCAGCGGCCAGGACGGTCAACGCCAGCAACTGCCAGAGGAACCACATCGGACCATTGGGCCAGAACGGCAGCGCCAGCAGATGCCGCGCGTACGCCATCACGCCCGGATCGGCCGCGGTCACACGGTACACCGGATACTCGGCAAGCGGCACGACGATGGTGACGGCGAAGACAAACGGCAGGCCCAAACGCAAGAACCGGTCGGCCAGGAACGTCCGGCCACCTTTCCGCGTGAGGCTCGGCCAGGCGAACAAGGCCGAGAGAAAGAACATCAACGACATCAGGTAGACGTCTTGCCAGGCGCAGAACACGTCGAAGCCGAACCAGCGATCGCTGTCGACGATGGGAAAGGCTCGCCATTTGAACGGCGGGTCGTCGAACGCGAACGCGGAACCGCTCGCCGAACCGAGGTAGGCCAGCGACGAATGGAAGGCCACCACGACAATGATGACAATTGCTCGCAAGTTGCCGAGGGCCAGACCTGTGCGCGCCGCCCGCGCCGGAGTTTCACCCGCACCGATGACAGCGCGTGACCTCGCGGCCTGGCGCGGCGCGGGTGATGCGTTGAAGGGGTGCAAGGCGCGCACTCGATCATGCAGCGCGACCGCCGTCAGCCGTATACCGCGGTGGTTGCTATCCAACCGCCAAAAACGACCATGAGGCATAGGGCGGTCCTGTCACTTTACCCGACCTGAACGCGCGGCCCAGGGATACGTTCCGCGTAAGGTCAGGACAATCGCCCCCCGTCTCGGCCGGTTGGCCCGAGTGGCACTACCCATTGCCAATTCGCCTGGATCGCGCGACTGTGACGCGACGCCGGAGGGGTGTGACCGCGACCCTCTGAACGCGCGTCCGAATCGCCGGAATGGGGCCAGGCCGAGTTCCCCCCGCGTTCGCTATGTGCGCGGGTGTGTGCCTCGGGTGGGGTGGACTCGCGGTTCCAGGTCCACCGTGAGGCCAGCGCATGATTTTTGGAAATTGACCCAACCCTTCACCGCCCTCGCCGGCGTGACCGCGTTGGTGATCGCGATCTCTCCTGTCATGGCCGGCTTCGGGGCCGAACATCCAGCCGCCACGTCAGACCGGTCGATTGAGGCGTGCTCGAATTCGACCCGGTCGATCAGGCAACTCGCGGTGATCGACCAAACGAGCGATGGCGGTTTCCAATGCATCGGGGTGTTTGTGGCGGGCGACACGGTCAAGGCGATCCGCCTCGAACGGCATGGTTTCGCGCCCAAAGGGGGGCGGCCGGGCGCGGAACAGATCAAGATCCTGGAGTTTGCGCCAATCATCGCCGATACCCCACAGGGTGTGGTCATCGATGGCGTTCCCGGCCACGACGCAATCGTGCTGCGTGGCCGTTTCGCTACCCCGGAGGACATGGGGGAGCTTGTGCTCTCCTATCTTTGGAACGGTTTCACCGGCGAGTACCACAGCTGTCGGATCGCGCTCGATCGGACGCCGGACAGCGGCTGGCGCCTGGTCAATCGCTTCGCTCAACCGATTTCGCTCATCATGGTCAGGATCAGGCAACTTCCAATGATCGGCATCATTGGAATCGCCAACCTCGAGGGGGCCTGCACTTAGCGTGCGCACCGGCCACGCCGCGTTCGACCGGTAACATGTTCGGTCGCGGCACATGAGTTGGCGGAACCGGGTCTTAACCTGGATGCTGCGCCGATGGATCAAGCCCGCCTCGCTGCGCGACCTGGACGTGGCGGCGTCGCGCGCGCGCACCCAACGGGTTCCATTTGGAGCGAAGCTCGCGGCGGGCTGGCGGCTTCGTGTCGAGGATCGTTTCCCGCTCCGGGGCGACTGGATCGAGCCGATTGAACCGAGCCACGCGGCGCGTTGGCGATGCATCCTCTATTTGCATGGCGGCGGTTATACCGCGATGTCACCCCGGACGCATCGCAGCCTGACATCGCGCCTCGCGACCTGGAGTGACGCGAGTTTGTTCGCGCTCGATTACCGCCTGGCGCCGGAGCATCCCTTCCCCGCCGCGGTCGATGACGCGGTGGCGGCGTATCGCGCACTGATCGCGGCGGGGATGCACGCGTCACGGATCGCGGTCGCGGGCGATTCGGCGGGCGGTGGGCTCGCGTTGGCGCTGCTGCTGGTTTTGCGCGATGCGGGGGATCAGTTGCCGGCTGGCGCGGTGTTGTTTTCGCCCTGGACCGATCTCGCCGCGACGGGGAAGAGCATCGTCGACAATGACGCCACCGACCCGCTGTTTTTCGGGTCATGGGTGGGGCGGCAGGCGCGGCACTACCTTGGGAACACTCCGGCGACAAATCCGCTCGCCTCGCCGGTGTACGCCGATCTGACTGGTCTGCCGGCGCTGCTGATCCAGGTAAGCGACTGCGAAGTCTTGCTGGATGATTCACGCCGCGTGGCCGAGAACGCGACGCGATCCGGCGTCGCAACGACGCTGCGCATCTGGCATGGGGTGCCGCATGGCTGGCAAATCTTCGCGCCGATCCTGCCCGAGGGCAGCGATGCGTTGCGCGAATCTGGGCTATTTATTCGCGAGGTGGTTGCGTGATCTCGTAGCCGTATTCCGATCGCGCCGCCGCCTCGGTGACGTACCCGAGCCGAATATCGCGCCGGATCGCCTCCGGATCTCGTTCCGTTGGCGCACCCATCCCGCCGCCGCCCGGCATCGAAACAATCACCCGATCGCCGGCCGGCACGACCTGCAACCCTTTGGGGGCGAGTTCCTTGCCCGACGCCAACCGCACCGAGCCTTTGCCACCCGGCCCGCCGCCATTGCGGCCACGCGCCGGAAATTTCACCCGTTCAAACGACGCGAACAACCCAAACGCC
>CALFNB010000412.1 GCA_937902425.1 uncultured Acetobacteraceae bacterium
TTTCGGCATCGGTCTCGTAGCGCCAGTCCTTGATCCTGCATTTTTACCGCAGAATCTACCTTATGTCAATCTGGAAGCGGACCGCAACGCGATCCCAAATGGTCCAACACGCGGTTCCTTCGCGTCATTCCATAATGAGCGTCTGCGATCCACCACCTGCTGAGCATCGGGCAAAGCACAGTTCGACCCGCGAACTGACGATGATTCGCGCGCCATCCACCCCGCGCTACGCCATCTGCTTCTGCCCGGTCTCCGATGCCCGCACGATCATATCCAAAAGCCGATGCCGGGTAACCGCCGCGTCGAACCCCGGCGTGACCGGCGTACCGCCACGAATCCCCTCCCCCAACCGCGCGTAAAGCTGCGCGACATTATACGGCGAACCTTGCGGCACCGTCTCCGGAACCCAACGATACTTCGCCGGGATCGCCATCTCCGTCAGCGGTTCGCCGACGCCCCGAGCCCCCTGCACGCTCAGTTCCTGCCGCTGCGTCGAAGCGCGCGACGTCGCGGCGAGCACCAGATCCCCCTCCTCGCCGTGGATCTCGAACAGGAACTCGTGTCCGCGGGTCATGCCGCCGCGGACCTGGCAGGACACCACCGCGCCATCGCCCACGATGCCGCTGACCACAAGCTGATCGGGCACGTTCTTCGCGATCAGTTCGCCAGTGGCCTGCAACGGGATGCGATCGCGCTGACTGACCGCGAAGGCGCACAGTTCGCGGAACTCGCCCAGACAATGGCAGAGCACGTCGAGGTTATGACCCCCGGTGATCGTCATCAGATTGGCGCCGTTGGCACGCTCGGTCTGATAGGCGCGATCGATCGTCTTCCCCCAGTTCCCGGCGTTGACGAACAGCGTGCCGGACAGCACGCGCCCGATATGACCCGCTGCGATCAGGTCCCTCACGTAGTTGATCGCCGGCGAGGCCTGGCCTTGCAATCCGACCGCGTGGCGGATGCCCTTCCGCGCCGCCGCGTCACGCATCCGGATCGCCTCCGCCGTGTCGCGGCCAAGCGGCCACTCGCAGTACACGTGCTTACCGGCATCGATCGCGGCCATGACGGGCACGTAATGATCCGGCACTTTCACACTGACCGTGACCAGGTCCACATCCGGATGCGCCGCAAGCTTCGCCGGATCCGCGAACGCCAGAGGCACCCCGTAATGTTTCGCCGCCGCATCAGCGGATTGCTGACTGGAGGCGCAAACCGCGACGATCTCAAAGTCCGGCAGTGCCCGCAGCGCGGGGATGTGGGAGATCGAGGCAAAGCCTCGGCTCGGACTGGCGCCAACAATTCCAACGCGAATTTTGCCTGCCATGGTCGAGGTTTCCTTCCCGGTCGCGGTGTCACGTTGGCGCGCACGCTCTGCCCGTTCCGGCGTTTTGGCAAGGCGACCACCAGTTCGCGCACCAGGCGACAGCGCACGCTCTGGCCGCGCTCCGGGTCAAGGACTACGCTGATCCCACCCAACCAACACAGGAGCAGGAAATGGCCGTCAAACCCAACCCCTCGCGCGAAGCCGTGCGCGCCGTCGTGCCCCGCATGATCGAACTGACCGAGACGGTCATATATGGTGATATCTGGGAACGTCCAGGATTGAGCAAGCGCGACCGGAGTTTGATTGTCGTGGCGGCGTTGATCGCGTCGTATCGGCCGGATCAGTTGCGGGGTCATCTCGGCCGCGCATTGGACAACGGCGTCACCAAGGACGAGATCGCCGAAATCATCACGCACCTCGCGTTTTATTCCGGCTGGCCGGGATCGATGACCGCCGCGCACATCGCCAAGGAGGTCTATGAGGAACGCGGCCTGCTGTAACCCCCTGACCTGGCCGCCGCATGCAAAGGACGCACCATGGACAAGGATGAACTGACCGTCTGGGCTTTGGCGAACGGCTGGCAAATGCTCGCCGGCTGTCCGAGCCTGACGAAGCCATCGCGGCCGAAGGAGGCGATCGTTCGGCTGTCGCTCAAGGCGACCGTCGTCAACGTCGAGGTCAAAAAGCCGGCCGGAAAGTGGGAAAAGGTGTCCGGCCAGCCCTACGGGAAGATCCAGCCCGATCCGGATACCGGGCTGCCTCTGGGCCTCGGGCTGGACACGATCCCGGGATTCACGATGCTGATGCGGGAGAACAAGGACCGCATGACCTTCGCCCGGATGAGCGGGGCGCCCGGATGAGCGGGACGCCCGGTACCTGACAGCTCGATTTCTACCGTTTGCGGGCGCGGCGCGCGGCGTAACGCGCGTCGCGCGCCGCTTTCGCCTCGGCCGCGCGTTCGGCGGCCCGGACGGCCTCCTCCGCTTTGCGGGTCTGCGACTCGACGTCCTGGGCTTTCCGTGCCTCCTCGAGGGCGACCTGCTCAGCGGCCAGTCTGCGCGCTTCGACTTCGCGCGCGGCCTTGCGCTCGGCGACACGCACCTCACGGGCGGCCTCGATCGCCGCCTGAGCCTCCCGGCGGGCGATCACCGCGGGATCGTCCGGGCCGGGACGCGCCCGGAACCGCTCCAGCAACGCATTCCTGGCCTGGGCCGCGGAGGTCAGGCGATTATTGAAGTCATCGTTCTTGTAAGCATTGGATTTCATGCTGCTGGTCTACTGAAAATTAGCGCTCTCGCATAGACCTGATACGCATTTCTGCCATGCCGCCGGCCGTACTTCATCGCGACCGCCACGATCGAGGGCCAGAGATTACCGTTTCACGCGTACCGCGTGGGCGCCGATGACCTCGTCCTCATGCGCCTCCACGACATGCCGGTACCGCACGACACCAAACAGCGGGACGTTCGCGTCGATCGCCTCATGATCCGTCGGGCTGAACGGACGATCGTACGTGGTGACCACACCCTCAACCTTGGTCCGCAGGTTCTCCAATGCCTCGCGGATCTTGCGGCCCTCCGTCGAGTTCGCCTGCTCGATCGCGGCCTTGAGCAGATATACGCTATCATAAGCTTGCGCGGCGCACTCCGGGGCGGGGATGCGTCCGATCCGAAAAGTGCGCCAATACTCGGCGATGAAAACCGCGCGCTTCGCCGTGGTGCCGGTCTGGATGAACGTCTGCGGCATCGATGAGCCGTCGCCGTTTGACCTGGCATCTTCTATGAACGCCGAAGTCGCCAGAACGCCGTTTCCCAGCACCGGCAACTTCCAACCCAGTTGACCCATGCTATTGGCGATCGCGGCCAGCTCGGGCGCCATGCCATAGGTCAGGATCACGTCGGCCGTCGCCCGCCTGACCCGCGACAATTGCGTGGTCATGTCGGTGTCGCCGATGTTGAACGTCAGGTCCGCCGCGGGCGTCACGTGCACGGCCTCCAACGCCTTCAGAAGCTCCTCGTGGCCGGCCTGATCGCCATCGGTGCCATCGGCCAGGATCGCCGGCGATTTGAACCCACGTCTGATCGCCTCCCGCACGATCATGGTCGCCTGGACGGCATCGTTGGCGGACATTCGGAAAATATAGTTCGCCTTATACTCGGGCGGCGGAAACTGCCGGGTGATCTGCGTGCCGCTGGCGACCGCGTTCATCACCGGGATCTCCGCCGCCTCATAGAAACGCCGCGAGGCCAACGCGACATCGGTATCGACAAAACCCACCGTCGCGACCACGTGTTCCACGCCAATCAGTTCCTGAGCGATTTGCACACCGCGCTCGACGTTCGATTGATCGTCGCGCTCGACCAGAACGATCGGCATTCCCAGGACGCCACCAGCCTGGTTGATATCGGAGACGGCAAGCATCGCACCCTGACGCATCGCCACGCCCATCGATTCGGAGCGTCCGGTGAACGGTCCCGACAGGCCGATCTTGAGCGTTTGACCGAAGGCGCCGCCGGTCAACATGGCCGCCACCGCGACCGCGAAGAGCAATTTCATTGGCATACCGATCTACCTTGATCATCTTGCCGTCACGGCCCGCGACCGGACCATATGCGGCACCCGATAACACACGACCACGATCCGCCTGACATCGCCAGCCGTCGACCTGTCCCAGTTTGGCGGTCCAGGTCCTCAGTCCGGCATTCGCAGCAGGGCCTGGCCAGCGCGGACCGTCATGCCCTCTCGCACATCATCGCGGAGTTGGAAATGTTCCGGCGCGAACAGGATAATGGTCGAACCATGCTCGAACCAGCCCATCTCCTCGCCTTTGCGCAACGATGCGTCGCACGGAAAGGTCCGCATTCCCGGTTGGCCGGAACGCAGCGCACCGTCCAGGAACCGCAGCCGAATGCCCGCCACCAATATGGCAGCGACCGGGACCAGGGTCATCGTGTGGCCGGTGGCGGAAAGCGTGGTCCTGATCACCGCGCGCTCGTTCTTGCAGAACAGTCTCTCGACCCGTTTCAGCGCGGCCGGATTGACGTTCCAGGTGTCGCCCGGAAAGTGCGAAACCGAGCAGACGCGGCAGTCATACGGGGCGTGAAAACGGTGATACATGGCCGATGTCAGCCGCAGGGTGACGTAACACCCGTTCCGAAACGCCGCCGCGTGTCCGGCGTCGCCAAGCAGTTCCTCGAGCGCATAACGGAAACCCTTGACCTGCAGAACCTGGCCGTCCTCCACCGTGCCCGAGGCACCGACGATCGCATCGCACGGGCTGACGATGCTGGCTGGATCCATATCGATCGGCCGCGCTCCGGGCTTCAATTCGCGGGTAAAACAATCACGCACGCTGCGAAATCGGGTTTGCCGCGCGTCGCTGAGATCGAGGTCGGTGAAGCAGCCCCAAACACGCAGCGACAGGTCGCGGACCAGCGGTTGCTCGATGCGGCTGAACCAGCCCATGAACCGGGTCAGCATCCGCCGCGGGATGCGGTTCGTGAGCAGGAAGTTCAGTTCCTCCCGCCTTACAATATTCATTATGGTTGAATGGGCCGTCATGGGATCAGGCTGCTAACACAAAATGCAAGGCGATTCGCGCGGATGATCATGACAGTTTTGTATGTGGCCGGCGGTGGCGGGGTGCTGGTGGCCCTGTTCATCAGGCTCAAAGCGCGTGTGGAACTCTCGCTGGCAAAACACCGGTCGCTGACCGGACATTCCCGCATGGCACGGCGGATCGCGGCGTTGATCCCGTTCTATGACTTTGACGAAGATGGCTTCTTTCGTTCCGACGATGCGCCAGCCGGCGTCGCGGCCCAACGCCGCGACGCGTTCACGCGCCTGTCGGAGGTATGGCGCCAACGTTTCGGTCAGACGATCGCCGTGACCCGGCAGGCGGCGGAGGGGGTGTCCGACCTGCAGTTCACCGCCGCGTATCGCGTGCCCTTTCAGTACAGCCGTGTCGTCCGTCAATATCTGCCGACCGGATCGTTTCTGGAGTCGTCGTCCGGCGTAACCGTCACCGACCTCGACGGCAACGTGTTTTATGACCTGACCGGATCGTACGGGGTCAATCTGTTCGGGCATGATTTCTACAAGGACTGTATCGATCGCGGAGCGGAACGTGTGCGCGATCTCGGGCCGGTGCTTGGCGCCTATCATCCCACGGTCGCCGACAACGTCGCCCAGCTGCGCGAAATCTCCGGACTGGACGAGGTTTCGTTTCACATGTCGGGCACCGAAGCCGTGATGCAGGCGGTTCGCCTGGCGCGCTATCATACCAATCGGTCGCATGTGGTGCGATTCTGTGGGGCCTATCACGGCTGGTGGGGCGACGTGCAGCCCTGCATCGGCAACCCCTCACCGGCGGATGCCACTTTTACCCTCGCGGAAATGTCCGAACGCACGTTGCATGTCATCAGGCGGCGTCGCGACATCGCCTGCGTGCTGGTCAATCCGCTGCAGGCGCTGCACCCGAATCAGGCGGCACCGGCGGATTCGTCTCTCGTGGACAGCGGGCGCCAGGCGGGCTTCGATCGGCCGGCCTACACCGACTGGCTTCGGAAACTGCGACAGGTCTGCGACGAGCGCCGGATTGTCCTGATCTTTGACGAGGTCTTCGTCGGCTTTCGCCTGGCACGAGGCGGCGCCAAGGACTATTTTGGTGTCCAGCCCGACCTGATCACCTACGGCAAATCACTCGGCGGCGGGCTTCCGGTTGGTGTCCTGTGCGGTCGCGGCGCGCTGATGAAGCGGTACCGCGCGGATCGTCCGGTCGACGTCTGCTTCGCTCGCGGGACCTTCAACTCGCATCCCTATGTCATGGGGGCGATGTGGGAGTTTCTGCGCCACCTCGACCGCCCGGAAGTTCACGCGCTGTACCGGGACCTGGACCGCATCTGGAACGGCCGCGCCAACGACCTGAACCACCGCCTGCGAGCGGCGGATGTTCCGGTCAGAGTCGAGAACCTCTCATCGATCTGGACCGTCTGCTACACGTTGCCGTCACGCTATAACTGGATGCTGCAATACTATCTTCGCGCCGAGGGGCTGGCGCTCAGTTGGGTCGGCACCGGGCGCCTGATCTTCAGCCTGAACTTCACCGACGCGGATTTTGACGCGATCGCCAATCGTTTCGTCGCGGCCTGCGTCGCGATGCGGCGGGACGGCTGGTGGTGGGCCAATGAGGCCAGCAGCAACCGGTCGATCCGGCGGCGGATCCTGCGTGAGATGTGGACCCACCGCCGCTTCACATTCGCTCATTGATGGCGCTCGTTGATGGCGCTCATTGATGGAATTCCGCGGTCTCATCCCCGTGGTCCGCCGTTAGCGTCCTGGCGATCAGGCCGCCGCGCAGCAGCAGGAGCGGCGCCCGGCAATAAAGTTTGGCGTCATTGAAAGGATCCGTGAGGATCTTGGTCATCCAGGCCAGGCCCGTGATCGCGTCCCGGATAAAGAACAGTTGCACGGTCCGGAACAGCAGACCGCTGATGCCCACCACGAGCCACAGATACCCGAGGTGGCGGGCGAACTGCAGCCAGTTCCTGGGTGCGGCGACGAGGCCCAACATGGTCGGGTCCAGCAGAAGAAAAAGCGGCGAAATCACCCAGATCGCCATCAGAACGATCTTGCGGCGAATATTATAGCCGACCTTGACTGCCTCCTTATACGCATCCGTGGCCTGATTGACGACATCGTAGTCCCGCGGCTCGAAGAAGAAATGGCCGGTTTGTCGGCTGGTCATGGCGATCAGCCAGCCGATCAGGGCGGCCAGCGCGGGATCTTTGAACATCAGGACGTAGGCGCAGAGGAAGGTCACCGCGCTCAACAGATGCAGCGACTGATTGACCAGACTGTGATGATAGTAACGGTGGTCGTCCCATCGCTGTATCCGAAGTGTGTCGAGGAATCGGGTCATCGATATTCCCTATGGAGTTCTTGGTCGGTACACGGTCGGATTTGTCACGCAACGGGATCGGCCACGCGGACGTAGCGCAGCAGCCAGAAATGGCCGAGCGGCGGCAACGCCCGCCGCTCCAGCAGGCGAACCGAATTTGACCGCTCGGCCCATCGCTCATAACGCGCCCAGGAAAATTCGGTGCGAAAGCCGAGACGAGTGGTCAGCGGCATCAACCATTTTTCCAGGGTGCCGCGCAGCCCGGTTTCGGCACCGATACGGGTCGTCAGGATGATCTCACCGCCCGGTCGTACGACGCGAGCGAACTCGTCCAGCGCCTTTTCCGGGTTCGGAATCGCGGTGACCACGTACTGCGCCACCACCACGTCGAAAGACGCGTCGGCGACCGTCAGGTGTTCCGCGTCCATCGCTTCCAGCGCTTCGATGCGGGCCAGACCCTGGGTCTCGACCCGTTTGCGCGCCTTCTCCAGCATGGGCTCCGAGATATCGATGCCGACGACTCGCGTGCCCTTGCCATAGTCGGCGAGCGACAGGCCGGTGCCGACGCCGACTTCCAGGATGCGGCCGCCAATGCGCTCGGCCGCCCTGACGGCGGCACGCCGTCCTTGCCGGAACACCGGACCGAATACGATATCGTACACCGGGGCCCATCGCCCGTAGGCCTCGGCGACCTGGTCTCGGTCCATCACGCTCGATATCGCCATTGTGTTCCTCCGGATTGATGGAGCGGACGCCAACCTGGGTCGCGGTTATCCGACGTGGTCCGGATGCGCCGCCGCGGCGTGGTTGAAGCCGCGGCTGCCATTGACCGTCCTGTCGACCACACCGTTCATGATTGCATCCCGAATCCGGCAACCCGACGGTTGCTTCCCCTCTACATCGCACTTAATCGCCGGAGGCACGACCCGAAAAGATGCTTGGGAAGTGACACTTTTGTGTCGGTGTCATCGAACTTCCATGTCGGATTGGCAACGAGACCGACCGGTTCGTCCGGTGGCTTCGCCGGTCACGGCCGTCGCCCGGACAGCGCCGTAGCATGCACACATCTTGAGCACGACAGGCGCGGAATGCCGGAGCGTCATGCCTGGAACCCAGCAAGCAAGTCAGTAAGGGTTTACACCAAGGACACGAGGGCCACTGGAGCACACGAAGCAGGCAAGATTGGCGCTTCGCGCGGTGTTGGGACAAACGCTCGCGCGAAGCGCCAAAAGCTTTCTTCGTGTGCTCCGGTGGCCTCGGCGTCCTTCGTGTTACAGACTTGCTTATCTGGCCGCGGACCGCGGCACCATCAGGGCTTTCTGGCCGGCGGCGTCAGGGTCCGGGCGGACTAAACCGAACTTCGCGACTTAAAAGCCGTAACTCCTTGATAGCCCACGAATCAT
>CALFNB010000413.1 GCA_937902425.1 uncultured Acetobacteraceae bacterium
CCCCGCGTCGGCTGGCAAGCGGATTCTCGCGGATTTTCAGAGAGTCGGGGTATATCATAGTCTTTCATGTGAACCTCATTAGAAATATGTAGGAACCTCATTAGAAATATGTGGTTTACTATCTATCATAATGAGTCGAAGGAAAACAAGAAGTGTCAAGCCAAACATGGAAAGATACAAGATGAGAAGGGCGATTTTGTTATCAGGCTTCAACAATTGGGGCAAGACAACACATATACAAAGCCTATTTGGTCGCTCCAATTTCTACAAAGGCTACCTATTCGGCGTTCCGAATGTGAATGCTTCGTTCACCGTTGAAAGCCACTCGAACGATGATCTCCTTGAGGTGAGATTTGTAAATGTCGTGACCAATAAGATTGCCGCATCGCCTGATGGTGGCGCTAATATCTTTTGTGCATTTTGCCTATCCAGAGAACCAAACAACGATTCAAGACGCATTCTCACATCAGCACCTTTCGCCACTTATGATAAAATCCACGTAATTCTCTTGCAATACAAATGGGATTTCCATGCCGAGCTTCGAATTCAAGACATTACAAACTATCTATCGCCTATCCCTCATGTGATGCTGTTCACAGTCAACGCCGATCGTAATCTCACTATCGACACTCAGCGAGCTTCGGCGAGGGAGACGCAGATAATTTGGTTCTCATCTCCAAACAATCTACCCTTAATGACCATTACCCTGTTTCGGGTTTTCGCCTCAACGCACGACGCTTCCGTTGCTCTGCCTTGAACACCTTCTCTTTCGCTCTCACTTCCTCACGACTCACAGATAACAATCGACGTGTCAGGTCCATGAACCTGTCCATCGTTGAGCCATCTTCCCTGATTTCTATCTCGTCAGGTTGCCTTGGCGGTGTCGTGTCCCGTGAGTTCACTGTACGTCAGCCTCTTGCCAGTGACCGACTCTACCAGGATTCGGAAGCGGTTCCCATCATCCTTATCCCGCTCGTTGAACGGAACGAGCTCATCAATATACCGGTCGAGGTGGGGCGGCGTGACGCTCACGTACGTCCCTTTGATCGACCGCTTCAACAGGTTCCAAAAGTTTTCCATGCCGTTCGTGTGAACCTTGCCTCGCACATATTCCTCGGCATGGGTAAGAGGGGCGAAACCACGGGCACGCAGGTGCAGCATATTTTGACGCTAAATGCAGAAATGGCGGAAACCTGCCACCGTTTCGATGTCATGGGACGTAATTATTGCTAAATCTTCGAAATCTGCCCACACTTTTGCCCCTCTTACCGGCATGGTTGACAACCTCATGGACATATTCATTTGCGAGGCCACCATAGCCACCATGCGAGTCGGTGTAGATGGTGCTACCGGTCTCAACCGCCGCTTTGATCTTGGCATGAAGCGTCTCCTTGGTAGTATCGGTGATGCGCTTCGCCTTGATGACCCGACTCTTGTTCGTGCCAGAACCACGGCTCAGAATACCCATGACGATTGCCTTGCCGGAAGCGCCAGTGCCTTTGATCTTTTCCTCCCGCTTGTGCTTGTGCATGTTCTTCGCCAGACCGCCGATGAGCGTTTCATTCATCGGCCTCGGCAGTACCATCGGCCTTCTCGATGGAACCAGTCTCCATCGCCAGTCGGATGCGGTGCAGCATGAACCACGCCGATTTCTGAGTGATGCCGATGGCACGGTGAAGCTCGTACGAGCTAACGCCGTTCTTACAGTTGGAAATGAGCCAGATTGCCGTGAACCACTTGTCCAGAGGAAGCGGGCTATCCTCGAAAATCGTGCCAGTCTTGGCCGAGAACCGCCGCTTGACGTGTTTCAGGCGGCATTCCCAGACGCTACGGGTGCGAATGAACCGAGGGTTGGCATGACCACAGGTTGGGCACCGGACGCCATTGGGCCAGCGCAGCTTGACCATGGTGAGAAGGCTCACGTCAGGATCAGCGAAGTGCCGGATGGCTTCCACAAGGGTCTTGGGTTCGGGCGGTAGATCGAGTTCCATCGACGCACCATACCACGGAAGGGGAGTGCGTCAAGTATATTGTTACCCAAATTTGGCGCCTCGAACCCCGTAACGGACCAAGGAAGCAAGAAATTTCAACCACAGATACACACAGATATGCGCCACGCGATCGGATCGTTCCCGGCTCCGCGATCCGCGATCACATACAAGTGCATTTATCCGACGTTAAGCCAAGCGCCGCGCGGAACTTCCACCGGTCGCTTGCCCCACTTTATAATTTCGTTCCACGATAATCACGCACTCCGCCATGCTGATTACCCGTGTGGTACATCTCAGACCGCACGAACCGCCAGAGCGACATCAATACCTCTGGTCGCGCGAGAAGCAGCGCATGCCGGTCGATGAAAATGTGCTGTCCGCGGTGACGTCTTAAATCTCTGTTAATCAATCTCGCGCTTAAGGTCCGAGTTGACGCATGGGCCGCGTGAGTCCCAGAGGAACAATCGATGCAGCCGACCATCACGCAGCACGGAACGATCGATAACACGGGCGCGGTTCAACCTTTGGATTTTACACTCTCCGGTATTCCCATCATCGATCCGGGTATTACGCCGCCACCCTTCATCGCCGCCATGCCGCCGGCCGTTACCTCGGCGCCAACCGCCGCACCGCTCGCCGGCACGGACCAGATCGCATCCGCCGCCGGCACGACCGCAAGTCAGACGTTCGCGCCGATCGTCATCCACCCCATCTTCGGCGCCGATATCGCGAACCGGACGAGTTCAACCGCCGATCCGACCACCGCGATCCAGATCGAAAACGCGGTCACCGCCGCGATCAATTATATCGAAACCGAATTCGCCAGCAATATTCCCGCCATCATCAACAACGGCACCATCACCAACGGCGTCACCATCAACATCGCCTTCGACCATGGCACGCTGAACGGCCAGCCGCTCAACTCCGGCAGCGGTGCCTCGCGCAGTCAGAGCAATGCCTACCTGTTCACCTGGCCGCAAATAAAGTCGTTGCTCGCGAGCGCACCGGCGGTCGATCCCACCGGCGGCGGCTTCTTCTATTTGCCATTCGCCGAGATGAAGGCATTGGGATTCGCCGGTGGCTCGACGATCGCGGCGACCTCCGCCGAGGTGGATGGTTATATCGCGCTCAATACGATCTCCAACGGTGCGACGCTGGATTACAATCTCAACGATCTGACGATCCCCGGCGAAATCAACGCGGTGGGCGCGATCGAGCATGAAATCACCGAAGTCTTCGGCCGCCTATCGATCCTGGGACTGCAAAGTGCCGCGACGAATCCGATCTATACGCTCATGGACCTGTATCGATATTCCGCGCCGGGTGTCCCAACCCTGAACGCCGGAGCGTCGGATTATTTTTCACTCAACGGCGGCACGACTGATCTCGCCACCTATAACAATGCGGCCAACGGCGGCGACGCGGGCGATTGGGCCGCTTCCGTGACGAATGACGCGTTCGACGCATCGCTGATAATGGGCAGCCCGGATACCATCTCCGCGGTCGACTCAAGCGTGCTTGGCGTCATCGGTCTCCAACCGCTGATCGCACCGGTGACCATCCGCGGGACCGCGGCGAAACAGGCCGCGACAGACACCGGGAGCCCGCGGCCATTCAGCACTCTCGTCGTCACCGATCCCAACCCCGGCCAAACCGACACGGTCACGCTTACTCTCTCAAGTACCGCCAACGGTGTGCTCACCAATCTCGGACCCGGCGGTTACAACGCGGCGACCGGGGTCTGGACCGACACCGCTTCGGCGGTGTCGATCACCGCCGCGCTGAACGTGCTGGTGTTCACGCCCAACGCGCATCAGGTCGCGCCAGGCCAGACCGTCACCACGACGTTCACCATCGTCGACACCGACACAGCGGGGGTCAGCGCCACCGACAGCACCACGTCCGTCATCGCCACCGCCATCGGCGTGCCTCCGGCCATCACCGGCACCACCGCGGGTCAGGCGACAACCGATCAAGAACCCATCACGCCGTTCCCCAGGGCCGCGGTCGCGGACGTTAACGCGGGCCAGACTGAAACCGCGTCCGTCACCCTGTCCGCCGCGGCGAACGGCACTTTGACCAACCTCGGCGGCGGCGGTTACAGCGCGGCAACCGGGGTCTGGTCCGAAACCGGACCCGTCGCGACGGTCACCATGGCGCTGGATGGACTGGTGTTCGTACCCACCGCCCAACAGTTCACCGCCGGCCAGACCGTCATCACCACCTTTACCGTCGGCGTGGCCGATACATCTGGTCTGTCCGCGACGAACAACACGGCCAGCGTCACAACAGTGGAGACGTCTCCAAACGCCACCGGACTGCTTGACGGCCTCAATGTCAGTCAGCAGCTTCAACTGATCTATGTCGCTTATTTCAACCGCGCCGCCGACGGTCCCGGGTTCGCCTTTTGGGGTGGGCAAAGCCAGCAGGCGCGGAGCGCCGGCCAGAGTGCCGCGGTCGCATTGACCAATGTCGCCAACGCATTCACGCCGCAGCCGGAGACCATCGCGCTTTACCCATTCCTGGGAACCGCGAATGTCAATCTGAATACGCCCGCGGCGCAGAGCGGCCTCGGCGGTTTCATCAACAGTGTCTACGGCAACCTGTTCGGCCATACGCCCGACGCGGCCGGCAAGAACTATTGGGTCGGTCAGGTCACCAGCGGCGCGGTCGGGACTGGCGCGGCGGCGCTCGCGATCGCCAACGGTGCCACGGGCGCCGACGCGATCGAATTGCTGAACAAGATCGCGGTCGCATACGACTTCACCACGAAGACGGCCGCCGCCGGGGCTGGTGCGACGTCGCCATTGCTCGTTTCATTCGTCACGGCCGCCCAGACCGCGATGAGCGGCGTTGACGGCGCGTCGCTGAATGATGCGTCGGTGACCGCCGCGATGAATGCGACGGCGGCCTGGCTTTCCGGATCGACGGCCGGTGTCGGCGGGATCGGCACAGCGGGCACCGCCGTTGTCGACGCCAACGTCATAACCGTCACCGGGCAGGATCAGTTGATCGATCCTGGATCGGGCAGCCACACGATCCGGTTCCTGCCAACTGCCAGCGGCGATACGCTGGTGCCGCACGCGGACGGCGTGGATCAGGTGTCCGGCTTCGATCCTGGCACGGATTTCCTGGACCTTCGCGCTTTGCTGGTCGCGGCGAACATCAATCCGGACACCGCGGCATTGGGAAACTATCTGACGGTCACCGATGTGGGCACCGATGCTGTCATCCAGTTTGATGCGACCGGCCAGAGCGGCGGTGCCCCGGTTGCCGTGTTGTGGGGCCTTGGCGCTGCCGTCACGGGATTGAGCACACTGATCGCGGACAAAACAATAACATAGCGGTAACCAGGTCCGCGCGATCAGACCTCATTCGCCCCGGGGGCATGGCGCCCGGGGGCATGGCGCATGGGGGAGACGAATGCGTGCGAACCGCACCGGCGCGCTCCTGGGGTCGTCGCGGTGATCGGGGATCACCCCGGCCAGCGTGTCGATCAGGCCAGGACGCTTATCGGCGGCGGCCGGAAGGAACCCACCGCCCGTCGGAACCGGCCTGTCCTCCATCGAAGGCCGCGGTCACCTTCTGCTTGCAGATGTTTGGCAAAGCGAACGGAAGCGGTGTATCGTCGCGGGTGGCGGGAATGGCAGACGCTGTCCGGCGCCCGAGAGTGGCGTCAGCATCCAATCCCCAGGCGATTCCAGATGATTGGACCATGACCGTTGGCGAATCCTCGCTGTGCGATGAATATGATGGGTAAGTGGAGAAAGTGAACCGACAATGAGTACGCAACTTCTGATCTACAAGTCCGCGGTACCGGTCAATCGGACCACCCATCACGACTGCTTCGTCGATATCGGCGCGAACTATGCCTTCACCGCGGCCATCAACTCGGTCCCGTTGATGGCGGTCGAATTTCCGCTGGCCACAAGCGAATATCCGATCGTGTTCGGCGGCTCCGACGCCGACGTTACCCCGGTCGCCATCCTGGGCGTGCGCACCGACGAAAATCTGTTTCTGGGCGAGGACGGTTCGTGGCGAGCGAAATATATCCCCGCCTTCGTGCGGCGCTACCCGTTCGTGTTCTCCCACTCCGACGAAAAGTTCGTGCTGTGCGTCGATGAAGAATTCTCCGGGTTCAACCGGGAGGGACGCGGCCAGCGCCTGTTCGAAGAGGACGGCTCGCTGACCCCCTATGTCGACGGCATTCTGAAGTTCTTGCAGGATTATCAGGCCCAGTTCCTCACCACGCAGCGCTTCTGCCACCGGATCAGGGACCTCGGCTTGCTGGATCAGATGACCGCGCAGGTCAATTTCGACTCCGGCCCGCCGCTGTCGCTTGGCGGGTTCATGGCGGTGAATCGCGATAAACTGAAAGCATTGCCGGCCGAGACGCTCGCGGAACTGGCGAAATCGGATGAGCTGGAGCTGATTTATCAGCACATGCATTCGTTGCGGAACTTTGACAATCTGCGCGAGCGACTGGGCCAGCAACCCACCGCGGAACCGGGCGCGCTACACTGATTATACGCGCGCCATCCGGTTCCACGCGTCCAGCGCCGCTATCTTGTAGGCCTCCGCCAGCGTCGGATAGTTGAATGTATTCTCGATGAAGTAGTCCAGCGTGCCCTTCAGGTTCAGCACGGCCTGGCCTATATGCACCAGTTCGGTCGCACCCTCGCCGACAATGTGCACACCCAGAAGCCGGCTCGTGTCGATCGAGAAAATCATCTTCATCATGCCGGTGTTCAACCCCATGATGTGTCCGCGTGAGGTTTCCCGGAACCTCGCGATCCCGCATTCGTACGGGATAGCACGATTGCGCACCTCCTGCTCGCTCATGCCGACGGTGGAGATTTCCGGCACGGTGTAGATGCCGTATGGGAAAAACTCCGGCGCCGGCGGCAGCTTCATGCCAAAGGCGTGGCAGGCGGCGATGCGGCCTTGCTCCATCGAGGTTGATGCCAGGCTGGGAAACCCGATCGCGTCACCCGCCGAATAAATGTGCGGAATTGCCGTTTGAAACGTGTGCGGATCGACTTTCAGCCGCCCGCGCGCATTGCTGTCGAGCCCGCAACAGCCGAGGTTCAACGGCTCGGTCGCGCCCATCCGGCCAACGGCATAAAGCAACATTTCCGAACGAATGCGCCGGCCGCTTTCCAGCACCGTCACCGGCCAGCCGTTCTCGATTTCGATCGCGGTGACCTTGGACCCGAGGCGAATGGTCATCCCGCGATCGCGCGACTGATGGGTAAAGTCGTCGATCAGTTCACGGTCGATGAAATCGAGGAAAGTTTCGTGCGCGTCGGCCAGGGTCACCGCGACGTCGAGCGCGCTGAAGATGGTCGCGTATTCAATACCGATAACCCCGGCGCCGATGACGGTCAGGCTACGCGGCAGACGGTCGATCTCCACGATCTCATCGCTGTCGAGCACGCATCTTCCATCGAATGGCACATCGGCCGGACGGTGCGGCCTGGTACCAACCGCGAGCAGGATCTGGTCGCCACGATAAACCCGCGGACCTTCGCCATCGGTCAGCACTTCGACGTGATGCGGGTCGAGGAAACGTGCCATGCCGGTAATGGTGTGCACCCCGTTGCGGGCAAACTGATGCTCCAGCACATCGACCTCGTGATCGAGCGTCATGTGCAGCCGCATCATCAGGTCCTTGGCCTGGATGTCTTTTTTGACCCGATAGGCACGGCCATAGAACCCGCGTTCGCGCCAGCCGGTCAGGTTCAGCACCGTCTCCCGCAGCGTCTTCGAGGGGATGGTGCCGGTATGGACCGATACGCCGCCAACCCGGCGACCCTTCTCGATCACCAGCACCGATTTGCCCAGTTTCGCCGCCTGGATCGCGGCGCGGCGTCCGGCGGGGCCGCTGCCGATGATGATGAAATCATGACTGCCCAACACGATACGCCCACTCAGCGCGGGGGCCTCCATCACGGAGGTGGCCAAGGGAATGGGAGTTGGACCGTCGGGCATGTGCCTGGACTTCCTGTAGAGTGCCGCGGCGCAGCATAACCGGGCGTGAGCCTTGTGGCGCGCGAAATTTCGCGGAATG
>CALFNB010000414.1 GCA_937902425.1 uncultured Acetobacteraceae bacterium
ACGACCATCCGGCATTGCCGAGTTGCCGCCATTGATCGAAATCCTGAGCCTGGCCACGGATGTACACCAGACCGTTGATCGATGACGAGCCGCCAAGCACTTTTCCCCGTGGCCAATAGAAGCGGCGGCCATTCAGGTCCGGTTCGGTCTCGTAACACCAATTGACGCGCGGATCGGTGATGGTCTTGCCGTAGCCGAGCGGGATATGGATCCACGGATTGCGGTCCGGGCCGCCGGCTTCAAGCAGCAGCACCTTTGTGCCGGGGTCCTCGGACAGCCGAGCGGCCATCACGCAGCCGGCGGAACCCGCTCCGACAATGATGTAATCGGCCTCGATCGGATCCATGATACCACTCCCACTGCTCACCCATGAGAGGGGATCATTCCGGCGCCGCGGTCAACATGGCCTGACCGGGAACGCTGTCTCGAACGGTCGCGGCGAGGATGCGCCAGGCCCGCGCGGACCGGGCCGCCAGATACTCCCGATGATGCAATTTCGGATTGAGTTTGTCGTCCCGCTCGATCACCAGCCGAAACTTAATCCCCGCTTCACCCAGCGCTCGTTCCATGGCCTGTGCCGTTTCCAGGTCGCCCGCATGGTCCGTGACAACAGCACAAATGCCGTCGTCGGATGACAGCAGCGCGAATTTTCCCGCGGCGTTCGACGCATCGAATACTTTGCCGGGCGCACCATCGAGAAATCTCGCGCGGGCCGGATCAGGGACCTCGGGCAGTTTCGCGCGCGCGGCCCATTGCCGCAGTGCGGCTGACTTTCCCGCGTAGGGGATGCAGGATTGCAGGAACAGGCCGGACAATTCCTCGGCGGGCCCGGAGTACGCGGCCACCGGCATCAGTGCCACGAGGAGTGCAACCCACTTTATCGGCGCAACTCCATTTCGATCGGTCCCTCGCGTCTGCCGTGGGTGAACTGATCGACCATGGGATCGCCGCTGTTCATCAACTCCGACGCGGGCCCGGTCCAGATGATGCGGCCCTTGTGGATCATCGCCGCGGAGTCGCCGATGCGTTTCGCGCTCGCCATGTCATGGGTGATCGCGATGGCGGTCGAACCGAGCCGTTTCACGCAATCCACAACCAACCCGTCGATGATCGCGCCCATGATCGGGTCGAGGCCGGTGGTCGGTTCGTCAAAGAACAAGATATCCGGTTGCGCCGCGATCGCGCGTGCCAGGGCCACGCGTTTTTGCATCCCGCCCGACAGCTCCGCCGGCGATAACGACCCGACGCTTTCCGCCAGCCCGACATGGGCCAGGAACGACGCGGCGTGCTTCGGCGCTTCGGCGCGGCTGACCCTGTGCCTGGCGAGCAGCCCGAACGCCACGTTCTCCCACACCGGCAAACTGTCGAACAGCGCGCCGTTCTGGAACAACATGCCGATCTGGGCGCGCGCTGCCTCCCGTTCCGCGCGCGGCATGGTCATGAGGTCGCGGCCGTCGATTTCGATCGAGCCGGAGTCCGGTTCGATGATGCCCAGTACGCATTTGAGCAGGACAGATTTGCCGGAACCGGAGCCGCCGATCACGACCAACGACGTGCGTGGCATCACGTCCAGGTCGATGCCGTCCAGCACCACCTTGTCGCCGAACCGTTTGCGGACGCCGCGCAGGCGCAGTTTGGGTACAGGATCGCTCATGCGGTGATAAATGCCAGCGGCGCGCGAGACCGGCAATGGCGTGGCACCGGTTTACCTTCGGGCGGAACAGTGATCTGATCCACGGACCATGCAGGAGGACCGTCCAATGAACGACAACGTCAAACCGACGCAAACCATCGCCCATGCCACGCCCGAGACCGCGAAGCCCGCCGCGGGCCGCCGCGCGTTTTTCAGTTACCTCGACCTTGGCGTCACCGATGCCTCGAACGGCGCGATGCGGGCGCAGGTCACCAAGGCCTCGCAAGGCATGGGGAAGCCGACCGGCTGGCATTACCACGTGTGCGACCAGCAGCTTGTCTACATGCTGAAAGGCTGGGTCGATCTGGAGTTCGAGGATGGCCGCAAGATCCGCCTCAACGCCGGTGACTCCCTGATGATCCCAGGCGGCACGCGGCACAACGAGACGGGTACGGCCGACGAACTGGAACTGCTGGAAATCTCGGTGCCGGCCAAGATGGATACCGTGCCCTGCGATCCGCCCGCTGGCATGAGCTGATCACGACCGGGTGAAGAACATCTCCGTCAGGACGTAGTCGGACGCGAGGATCAGGATGGAGGCGCTGACCACCGCCGCGGTGGCGGCGGCGCCGACGCCCTGCGCCCCGCCTTTGCTGTTATATCCGTGGTAACAACCCATCAGCGCGATCACAAATCCGAACACGCCGGCCTTCACCAGACCGGAAATCACGTCCTCCGCTTGTACGAAATTGATCGTGTTGGTCAGATAGGCGGAAGGGTTGAACCCGAGTTTCGCCGTCGAAACAATATAGCCGCCCATGACGCCGAGGATGTCGGCGACGAGCACCAGCAGCGGCAAGGCAATGGTGCCCGCCAGCAACCGCGGCGCCACCAGGTACTTCATCGGATTGGTCGACAAGGTCGTCAGCGCGTCGATCTGATCGGTGACACGCATCGTGCCAAGCTCGGCCGCCATCGCGGCACCGACGCGGCCGGCGACCATCAGACTGCCTATCACGGGTCCCAGTTCGCGGGTCACCGACAACACGACCAGATTGGCGACGGCGCCTTGCGCGGAAAAACGGGCAAACCCGGTGTAGGACTGCAACGCCAGCACCATGCCGGTGAACACCGCGGTCAGCGCCACGACCGGCAGGCTGAAATAGCCGATGTCCAGCAGCGCGTTCAGAAACAGCCGGCCGTAAAACGGCGGCCGTACGATGTGTGACAAGCCAGTACCCGCGAACACCGCCACTTTGCCGGTTTCGGTGCATGCGGAGATGACCGCGCGGCCGACCGCGGCGAGCAAGGACAAGAAATGGTTCACGCCGGCGAACAGACCCGGTGGAACCGCCGGCCGAGCGCGGTCAGAACCTCATAGCCGATGGTTCCGGCGTCGCGCGCCGCGTCATCCACGAGGCGATGCGGACCCAGAAACTCCAGCCAGGTCCCTGGCTGGACCTCGGGGTGATCGGTCACGTCGAACGTCGTCAGGTCCATGGACACACGCCCTACCAGCGGAACCGGGTGGCCGTCAAAATACGCCGACCCCGCGTTGGAATGACTACGGTGCCAGCCATCGGCATAACCGACGCCAACCGTCGCGATGCGGCTGGCGCGTTGGGCGGTCCAGGAGGCGGTGTAGCCAACGGTCGCTCTGGGCGGGATGTCGCGGACGGACAGCACGCGCGCGGCCAGACTGACCGTGGGTCGCATCGGGTTGGGCCGCCCAGGGGTGGGATTGATCCCGTACAACGCCGACCCTGGGCGCGCGAGGTCGAAGGCGAACGTCTTTCCGAGAAACATCCCGGCGGAATTCACCAGACTCGCCGGTGCCGCGGGCAGGCGCGCGCGGCCGGCGTTGAAGCGATCGCGCTGGATCGCGTTCAACGGATCATCCGGAGCCTCCGCCGACACCAGATGCGACATCACATGGCGGATATCAATTCCGGTGAGCCGGCCGTGGTCTTCCGCCAGCACCGCGTACTCCCGCGCGTCAAGGCCCAGGCGAGACATGCCGGTATCGAAATGAAGAAACGCGGGCAGGGCGCGGTCAAGGCGGCGCGCGAGGGATGACCACGCGTCGATCTCGGCGAGCGAGCCAAGCGCGGGGATGATGCGATGGGCCGCGAAGTCATGGTCGGCGCCGGCGAACAGTCCGCCCAGTACGACCAGCGCGGCGTCCGGGATGGTTTTCCGCAATTCCAGCGCTTCATCGGGGGTGGCGACGAAGAAATGTTTGCATCCTGCCGCCGCCAACGCGGCGGCGACCGGGCCGGCGCCAAGGCCGTAGCCGTCGGCTTTGACAACGGCGCCGGTCGCACCCGACGAATGTTTCGCTTGCAACAGTCGCCAGTTGGCGACAATCGCACCCAGATCGATTGTCAATACCGCAGGTGCGGTATCAGGCCGCATGACCGGAATGAACGGTGTCGAGATCGGCGAATCGGGTAAACGCTCCCTCGAAGTACAGCGGAATTGAGCCGGTTGGGCCATGCCGCTGCTTGGCCACGATCAAATCCGCCTTGTGATGCACCTGCTCCATTTTCTGTTGCCACTCAGCCGTCGCGGCGTTGAACTTATCGGGGCCGCCGTCGAATGCCGCCTCGTTCGGCCTGCGTTGTTCCAGGTAATATTCGTCACGATAAATGAACATCACCACGTCAGCGTCCTGCTCGATCGAGCCGGACTCGCGCAAATCCGAAAGTTGCGGCCGCTTGTCCTCGCGGCTTTCGACCTGGCGCGACAACTGCGACAACGCCAGCACCGGGATGTTCAGCTCCTTGGCCAGCGCCTTCAGCCCCTGGGTGATCTGGCTGATTTCCAGCACTCGATTCTCCGGCCGCGTGCCCGCCGAGGGGCGCATCAACTGCAAATAATCGACGATGACGAGCGCCAGACCCTTGGTCCGCTGCAACCGCCGGCAGCGCGTGCGCAGCATCGACATGCTAATGGCCGGCGTGTCGTCGATCTGCAGCGGCAACGCGCCGATCTCGCGCGACACCTCGACGAAACGATCGAAATCCTTTTGTCCGATATCGCCGCGGCGAATGCGGTCGCCGGAAATGCGCGATTCCTCACTCAGCAATCGGGTGGCCAATTGTTCCGCGCTCATTTCCAGCGAAAACATCGCCACCTGTTGTTTGGGCTGCACGTTCGGCCCGTCTGCCCGCGCCTGCTCCAGCAAAGATTTCGCCGCGCCGAAGGCGATCTTGGTGGCCAGAGCGGATTTGCCCATGCCGGGACGCCCCGCCAGGATCAGCAAGTCCGACGGATGCAATCCGCCCAGTTTGGCGTCGATATCGCGGAGGCCGGTGGTCAGGCCGGTGACGTGGCCGACCTGGTGGAAGGCCCGCTCGGCACCCTTGATCGCTTCGCTCAGCGCGACTTCGAACGTAACGAAGCCGCCGTCGTTGCCGCCGCCCTCGGTGGCGAGCTGAAACAGCGACTGCTCGGCGGCTTCGATCTGGCTTGAACCGTCGAGTTCCGGATCGGCGCCAAACGCGTTGTTGACCACGGTTTCGCCGATATCGATCAACACACGCCGCAACCACGAGTCGTGGATCGCCCGGCCATATTCGCCAGCGTTGATGATGCCGACCATCGACGACAATAGCTGCGCGAGGTAGGCGGTGCCGCCGACCTCCTCCAGGACGCCGGAATGCTCGAACTCGCCCTTCAGGGTGACGGCGTCGGCGAGCTGCCCTGACTCGATTCGCCGCGCGATGGACTGGAAAATGCGGCCGTGGATCGGGTCGGCGAAATGGACCGGTGCCAGATACTCCGACACCCGTTCATAAGCGCGGTTATTGGCCAGTAAGGCGCCGAGCAACGCCTGCTCCGCCTGCAAATTCGACGGCGGCAAGCGTTGCGACAGCCCCAGCAGGGGCGAATCGGTGATGGTGTTCATGCCGCGGCATCATAGTCCGGCGCGGTCCCAAACGCATCCTGTGGATCAGGAGGATACCGGGGACGAAACGCCAATACGGCCGGCGCCCGCGTATAAATAGTCCCGCGTCAACGGCACCGCTTCCTGCCTGGCGCCGAGTTGGAGCTGAAACACCATGTGACCGCCGGTGCGGAACGCCAGTTCCGACCCGCAGAGGTAGAATTCGAACATGCGGCAGAACCGCTCGTCGTAAATCGAGGCGATGGTGTCGCGATTGGCGGTGAAGCGCCAGCGCCAGTGCCGCAAGGTTTGCGCATAGTGCAGCCGCAGGATTTCGATGTCGGTCGCGACCAGGCCCGAACGCTCCACCGCTGGCAGCACCTCCGACAGCGCCGGGCTGTACCCGCCGGGGAAGATGTATTTGTCGATCCAGGCATTCGTGGCGGCGGGGCCATCGCTGCGCCCGATCGCGTGGATCAGCGCCACACCGTCCGGCGTCAGGCTGCGCGCCACCATGTCGAGGAACGTCTGATAAAAGCCGATCCCGACGTGCTCGAACATGCCGACCGAAACGATCCGGTCGAACTGCTGGTTGACCGCGCGATAATCCATCAACTCGAAATTGACCCGGTCTTCCAGGCCTTCCGCCATGGCGCGATCGCGCGCCTCGTTCAGTTGCTCGCGGGACAGCGTGATGCCGGTGACACAGGCGCCGTAATCCCTGGCCAAGGTCAGCGCCAGGCCGCCCCAGCCGCAGCCGATGTCGAGCACCCGGAGATCCGGGCGGTCGAGACATAGTTTCGCGGCGATATGACGCTTCTTCGCCAGTTGCGCCGCTTCCAGCGTCTCATCGCCGCGTTGGAAATAGGCGCAGGAATATTGCCGGTCGCGATCCAGGAACAAGCTATAAAGACGGCCATTCAGATCGTAATGGTGCGCGACATTTTTCTGTGCACGCACGGCTGGGTTGTATTGGTCCAGGCGCCTTTTCAACTGACGCAAGAATGTTCGAAACCGCAGGATCGGCTGACGCTCGAAATCCCGGCCGATATTGGCACACATGACGTCGAGGACGTCGTAGATGCCACAACCATCGGGTGTAATGCTGCCGTCCATGTAAGCCTCACCCAAGGCGAGGCCTGGATTGAGGACAAGCGCCCGGACGGCGCTGTTCGTTCGGATCACGATGCCCGCCGAAGGTCCATCGTCGCCCGAGTAAAGGCTTAAGTGCCCATCCGGCCAACGTACCGATAGCCGGCCTGTTCCTATGAAGCGCCGAAAGATCCGATTGAGAGCGGTCTGCATTTTGTTGCCCCCTGATGCCCGAACCGTGTTCAAGAGAGAGACGCAGACCATGACAGGAAATCATACGCGCGTCAAAGCGAACGATCACATCGGGTATTGTGCGATACCGGACATAGGGCACAGTCGGACTTCTCGGGCGACCGTCACGCATAACGTCACGGGGCACGCAAAGTTCCGCGCCGCGGGGAGGGCTCCTCGTTACTGTGACGCCTTATTCGGCGGCGAGGCGGCCGGCCTGGGCGAATTCCTGGATCGAGACGCGCCAGTGGATACGATCCTGCTCCGGCGGGTAATCACCGGCGGCCTTGTGATAGGAACAGCGGTTATCCCAGATCACGATATCGCCGACGTGCCATTTGTGACGGTATTGCCCGTCGGGCTGGATCATGTAGGTCACCAGTTCGGCGATCAGGTCATCGCTTTCGGCCCGCTCCGCGCCCTCGATCGACAGGATCTTACCGGGATCGAAATAAAGCGATTTGCGGCCGGTTTCGCTGTGGGTACGGACGATGGGATGGATCGCCGGCGGAACGTCGCGGTCCTCCGGGTTCAGCAACGCCTGCGTCTTTCTTTTCCCACCGTAACTGAATGCGCCATTGACGCCGTCGAGGCGTGCCTTGAGCCGCGCCGGCAGCGCTTCGTACGCGGCGTAGCCACTGGCGAACAGCGTGTCGCCGCCGGTGTCGGGGATCGCGAGCGCGTAAAGTTGCGTCGCCTTGAACGGGATCGGGTCATAGGCGCCATCGGTGTGCCAACCCTCGGCGCCGCGGCGGTAGATTGATTTGTTCAACTCCCCATCCGGATTGAACTTGTTGACGCCCAGAAGAGTGATGTCCGGATACTCCGGGTGCCGCGTGCTCTTTGATGGGTGCGGCGTGACGTGGCCGAAGCGGCGGCTGTAGCGCAGGAACTCGGGGATGGTCAGCTCCTGGCCCGTCACCACCAGGACATTGTGGTCGAGCCAGGCCTGATAGATCGGCGCGAACCCGGCATCGTCGAGCGTTCTGACATCGACGCCACTGACTTCCACACCGATTTGCGGCCCCATCTGACGGATCTGAACCATGGCAATGCCCTCCCTGGTGCGGATTCTGGTCACCATGCGGCGGGTGGCGTCAAGTCCGTCGCATCCGCTACTCTGTCCGAAATGGAGAGACAAGATGAATTCGCGCGTGCCGCCCGATCCCACGCTGACCGATCACGCGATTACCTCGCGCCGTTCCGTTCGGCGATTCCTGCCGACCCCGGTGCCGCGGGCGGTGATCGCGGCGATCCTGGATGCCGCCGCTCGCGCGCCCAGTGGGACGAACATGCAGCCGTGGCGGGGTTATGTGCTGATTGGCGCGCCGCGGGACGAACTGTGTGCCGCGGTGCAGACGGTGTTCGACGCCGAAGAACCGGGCCATCGGCATGAGGTGCAGTATTATCCTGATGAATTCTTTGAACCGTATTTGTCACGGCGTCGCAAGGTTGGCTGGGACCTTTACGGAACGCTTGGCATCGCGCGTGGCGAATCCGGAAAGATGCGAGCGCAGCACAGGCGGAATTTCGAGTTCTTCGATGCGCCGGTGGGGATGGTGTTCACCATTCACCGCGGACTGGCGACGGGATCATGGCTCGATTACGGAATGTTCCTGGAGAACATCATGGTCGCGGCGCGGGCGAGGGGATTGGATACGTGCGCCCAGGCGGCGTGGACGCATTATCATAAGGTGATGCGGCCGGTGCTGGGGTTGGCTCCGGAGGAGGTCGTGGTCTGCGGGATGGCACTGGGTCACGCCGACCCCGATGCACCTGAGAATCGGTTGGTGACCGAGCGGGCGACGTCCGATCAGTTCATGAGCTGGCGGGGGTTTGACTGATCGGGTCAAGGAACATACAAAGAACATACAAGCACTGTGGAACCTGGGGAGAACGCCCGGCGAACGCGTCCGTCTCCTTTTTCATCCTGTGTCGAGGCTTTGGAGTCGCCGATCCGTTGAACGTTGCAACCCGGCCACAAGCGCCCTATCTTGTGGGTTGGATCCAGAGAAATCGCTATATGCTGATTCCGAATCACTCACCGGCCCGGTAAAGGACGACCCGACAATGAGAAACGCCACGGAGGCCGATGTGCTTGACGCAGTCCAGATGCCGGGTCGCCATCAGGTTCGGGTCGATCGCACCCGCGATTCGCTGCTGACGGATTTTGGTCGAGCGACATTGACCGACCGATATCTGATGCCGGGCGAGGAATTTCAGGATCTGTTCGCGCGCGTGGCGTCGTTTTATGGCGACGACCAGGGCCATGCCCAACGCATCTATGATTATATGAGCCGGCTGTGGTTCATGCCGGCCACCCCGGTACTGTCCAACGGCGGCACGCAGCGCGGCTTGCCGATCTCATGCTTTTTGAACGAAGCCACCGACAGTCTGGAAGGCATAGTCGGACTGTGGAACGAAAACGTCTGGCTCGCGTCGAAAGGCGGCGGCATTGGGTCGTACTGGGGCAACCTGCGCTCAATCGGGGAGAAGGTTGGCGCGGTCGGCAAGACCTCGGGTGTCATTCCGTTCATTCGTGTGATGGACAGTCTGACACTGGCGATTTCCCAGGGCTCGCTGCGGCGCGGTTCGGCGGCGGTGTATCTGCCGGTTTCGCACCCGGAAATTGAAGAGTTCATCGAGTTGCGCCGCCCCACCGGTGGCGATCCGAATCGGAAGGCGCTGAACCTGCATCACGGCATTCAAATCCCCGACGCATTCATGCGCGCGGTCGAGGCGGACGAGCCGTGGCCGCTGCTGTCCCCCAAAGACAAATCGATCGTGCGGCAGATTTCAGCGCGGGCGTTGTGGGTGCGGATCCTGACCGCGCGTATTGAAACCGGCGAACCGTACCTGGTGTTCTCCGATCATGTCGCGCGGGCGCAGCCGGAGCATCACAAACTCGCTGGCCTGGAGGTGAAAACCTCAAACCTGTGCAGCGAAATCACGTTGCCGACGGGCCGCGACCATCACGGCGTTGAGCGGACGGCGGTCTGCTGCCTGTCATCGCTGAACCTGGAAAAATGGTTCGAGTGGGAGAACCACCCGACATTCATCGAGGACGTGATGCGGTTCCTGGATAACGTGTTGCAGGATTTCATCGACCGCGCGCCGCCGGGGATGGAAAAGGCTCGGTATTCGGCGATGCGCGAACGCTCGGTCGGGCTCGGGGTGATGGGCTTTCATTCGTTCCTGCAGGCGTTGAACGTGCCGTGGGAAAGTGTTGTCGCGAAAGTCTGGAACAAACGGATTTTCAAACACATCCGCGCGCAGGCCGATACCGCCTCGATCGTGCTGGCCGAGGAACGCGGCGCGTGCCCGGATGCCGAGGAATACGGCAGCAAAGAACGTTTCTCGCACAAAATGTCATTGGCGCCGACCGCGTCGATTTCCATCATCGCGGGCAACGCATCGCCTGGCATCGAGCCGATCGCGGCCAATGTGTTCCTGCAAAAAACGCTGTCCGGCAGCTTCACGGTGCGCAACCGGCACTTGCAGAAACTGCTGGAGGCGAAAGGCCAGGATAACGACGCGGTGTGGTCCTCGATCACCACCACGAAGGGCAGCGTGCAGCACCTCGATTTTCTGACCGCCGACGAAAAGGCGGTGTACAAGACCGCGTTCGAGCTGGATCAGCGCTGGATCATCGAGCACGCGGCGGATCGCGCGCCGTTCATTTGCCAGAGCCAGTCGGTCAACGTCTTCCTGCCCGCCAATGTGAATAAGCGGGATCTGCATCAGATCCATTTCATGGCGTGGAAGCGCGGCGTGAAGTCGCTGTATTATTGCCGCAGCCTGTCGATCCAGCGCGCCGACAATGTCAGCACGAAAGCGGTCGCACCGGTTGACGATATCCATCAGCCGGCGAATGACGCGTCCATGCAGCTGCCGTTGGTCGCGTCAACCACCGATTACGAGGAATGCCTCGCCTGCCAGTAACAATCAGGTGAGCGGCGCGACCGACAGTCGGCCAACGACTCCGTGCTTCTGGATCAAGGCGGCGACAGCGCCGGATTTTTTGGCGTCCTCGACGAACTTCTTCAGATATGCCGCGCCCGCCGCGTTCTTTTTCGGCGTGCCGATCGCCTGCTGCACGGCGGTGAACTGACCTTCCAGAATCCGCGACCCTGGCATCTTCCCCACCTCGCCGATCAGTCCTGGGCGTAACCCAGCCAACGCTTCCATGTTTTCCTTTTGGAACATCTCGATCGTCGCCGCCTGGCTGTTGCCGCGATGCAAGGTGGCGTTGTGGATGTTTCGTTCCAGCCACAAATCATAAGCGCTGCGCGCGGTCACCGCGATGCGGTTGCCTTTGACGTCGACCTCGGCGATGGATTTGATCGGCGAGCCGGCGGGAACCAGATAGGTCGCCTCGATCTCCACATAGGCGGCGGTGAAATCGATCTTCTCGGCGCGCGCGGGCTCGGCGCCGATCAGGCCGATGTCCCACTTATCCTTTTCCGCGTCGTCGGCGAGTTCGCCGGGCTTCGCGTACGGCACGAATTGCACTGATAAGCCCAGACTTTCGGCGATCGCGCGGGCCATGTCGGGGGAGCATCCGTCAGGATCGCCGGACGCGGTGCGGGCGGTGACGAGCAGGAAGTTTCCCATGTTGATCGCGGCGCGCAATACGCCGTGCGGCGCGAGCTGTGCGACGACTTGTTGTTGAGACATGTTTTCACGTCCAGGGTTTGTTGACCGGGCCAGGGTATCTTGCGGGACGGGTTGGGGGCAACCCGGGCCCAGGGACCTTGACCGCGCAAGGCATCCGGCCCCTAAAACCTCCCATGCTCGAGCAGCCACCCGAGGCGATTTTCGACGCGCTCCGCCGCATGAACCTGTTGGGTGCGACGGGAGGGGAACGGCTGACCGGTGGTGTGTCATCCGATATCTGGCGGATCGACCTTCCCTCTGGGCCCATCTGCGTCAAACGCGCGCTGGCGAAACTGCGTGTCGCGGCGGATTGGCATGCGCCGGTCGAGCGCAACGTGTTCGAGGCGCGCTGGATGCGTCACGCCGCCGGGTTCGCGCCGCGACTGCTTGGGCAGGATGAGGAGAGTGGCACACTGGCGATGGAGTTCCTTTCGCCAGCGGATCATCCGTTGTGGAAGAACCAACTGCGCGACGGCATCGCCGATAC
>CALFNB010000415.1 GCA_937902425.1 uncultured Acetobacteraceae bacterium
ACGTGGCGCTGGTGCGCCGAAATGGATTACGTCTACTGCTACCTGTCGTACTACGGCTACAAGGCCGGCCGCGCCACGATGGATGGTTTTTGGGCCGAAATGGACCGGTTGGGCAAGCCGCGCAATCCATATCAGGCGGGCTTCCTGCAATTCATCGGCGTTGGCGAAAGCCGCCAGCACGCCTTCGAGCTTTATGCGGAAGCGGCGGAGTATTTTTACGGCCGTTGCCTGCATGTCGATCCGAAATGGGCCACCCCGCCCGGCTACACCAGCGAGGGCAGCCAGCGCGCCGGCATCGAAAGCATGGTGAAGAAAGCCGCCGATTCCAATGTGCGCGGCAAATCGACCGGCGAACGTTTCGCTTCCGTCGCCCGCGAGATGGAACCGATCGTCGACAATGGTTACGTCATCATCGGCTCCCCCGATGAGGTCGCGGAACAGCTGCGCGAAGTCGCCGTCAACCTCAACGTCGGTCACCTGATGTTGTTGTTGCAGTACGGCAACATGAGCAAGGACCTGACCCGCTACAACACGAAATTGTTCGCGGAACAGGTGATGCCGAAACTGAAAGATTTGCACGCCGGCTGGGACGACCGCTGGTGGCCGAAACCCATGCAAGCGGCGGAGCGCGCCGAAATCGCCGCCTTCCAGCCACGCCTCGCCGCCGAATAAACGGAGCAATCATCGTGAGCGAACCTCAATCGTTGACCATTGACGTCAACGGCTTTGCCACCCGCGTCTGGCGTCAGGGCTCGGGTCCCAAACTCGGTTTCCTGGCGGGTTTCGGCGGGCTGCCGCGCTGGATGCCGGTGCTGGATGAGCTGGCCAAAAGCCGCACCCTGATCGTGCCGTCGCTGCCCGGCTTCCCCGGCGGCGATCGCGGTCACAGCGTGCTCGATTCGCACCTGGACTGGCTGCTGGCGATTCGGGATATCCTGGAGAAGTCGGAACTGGTGGGCGCCGATCTCGCCGGCAGTTCGGTCGGCGCGTCGCTGGCGCTGGAGGTCGCGGCACTCTGGCCCGCCTTCGTCCGCCGCGTCGCTGTCATCGCCCCCTTCGGCCTGTTCGACGAAACAAATCCACCCACCGATCCCTGGGCGCAACGCGCCGACCAAGTGCCCGGCCTGATGTGCGCCGATCCCGAGATCTGGAAGGCGATGAAAGCCGCGCCCGAAGGCGCCAACTCGATCGAGTGGCCGATCGAGCAAACCCGCGCCGCCGAAGCCGCCGCCCGCATCTTCTGGCCGCTTGGCAACACGCGGATCGAGAAACGCCTGCACCTGATTCAGGCGCCCGTCCTGCTGCTGTGGGGCGAGCACGACAAGATCATACCGCGGCAGTACGCGGAAACCTTCGCCCGCGGCATCGCCGGTAAGACCGAAACGAAAATCATCGCGGGCGCCGGTCATCTGGCCGAACTCGACAAACCCGCGGAGGTCGCCAAAGCTATCCTCGACTTCACCGCGTAATCGAAGGAGGCGGCGACATGGCGATCGATCCGGACACCCTGGCGGTGCTCGACCTGATCCGGCTGGCGGGCCGCCCGCCGTTCGAAACGCTGACGCCGGACGAGGCCCGTCAGGCGTATATGGCCAGCCGCAACGTGCTGCAGACGCCGCCCGAGGATGTCGCGGAATCGCGGGACGGCACGGTCCCGGGACCGCTGGGGCCGATCGGCATCCGGCTGTACCGGCCCATGGGGACCGCTGCTTCGGACGTGCTGCCCGCGCTGGTGTATTATCACGGCGGCGGCTGGATGTTGGGCGATCTCGACTCGCATGACGTGATTTGCCGCCGCTTCGCCAACGCCACGCGTTGCCGGGTCGTTTCGGTTGACTATCGAATGGCGCCCGAGCATGTCTTCCCGGCCGCGGTCGACGACTGCCTCGCCGCGACGAAATACGTCTTCGACAACGCCGCCGCGCTTGGCGTTGACGCGGGCAAAGTCGCCGTCGGCGGTGATTCAGCGGGCGGTAATCTGGCGGCCGTCATGGCATTGATGGCGCGCGACGGCACGCTGCCGCCACTGGCGTTTCAATTGCTGATTTATCCCGCGACCGACATGATGATGACGACCGTTTCCTCGACCACCGTCGGGCCCGGCGTACCGCTGACCTCGGCGACAATGAAATGGTTCATCGATTATTACGCGAAGGGGCATGAGACCGACTGGCGGGTCTCCCCTGGCCGCGCGGCCAGTCTCGCCGGCACCGCATCCGCACTGGTCCTGACCTGCGCGCACGACCCGTTGCGCGATGAGGGAATCGACTACGCGCGGCGCCTGGAACGTGAGGGCGTCCGCGTCGTCCATCTCCACTACTCCGATCAGATCCACGGTTTTCTCGGCATGGGCCGGCTGATCCGCGCCGCCGATCAGGCGATCGACGTGATGGCTCGGGTATTGCAACAAACCCTGTGGCCGCCGGGCCCGGTGAGCTGACCCTCCGCGCGGGCGATGCGGCCGCATCGGCTCAGAACCTGATCCGAATTTGACGCTGCGAACCAACCGGCCTACTGGAAGCGCGATTGGTATTTCGGCACTCAAAAAGGATCCTGATTACGTACTATCCTCAGCCATCGTGACCATCGTAAATGCCTTGGATCCGCGATTCCGATCCGGCACTCGCACTGTCTGAGGCGACCGCCACCCGGGCATGCCGCTTGGAAGGTGCCGGCGGACGACCTGACGGACCTCCCGTACAAACTTCAACACACTGATTTCAAATGGTTTATTCGACGCAGAAGTTGGCTGAGGATGGTACGTAATCAGGAAAAGGATTGTAACCACAGATACGCGCGGATATTGTAAGTTCTGGCTGCCATCTCGGACAGACAATCACTGGTCTGTTCGCGAATACCCAGGTTATATCAGATTGATTCCAAATTACGAATAAGTATCGCGAAAACGGTTGTCATGTCGAATCTGTGTCTCAACCCACTTTAATGCCTGCACGCGGGCACGCTGAACGTCTTGAATTGTGGTTCAGGAAGCCGGACGCATCGCTTGTATCGCCTCGATCCCTGACGTCTTGCTCGGGTCAGACCCTACAAAATTCGCACATCTCGAATTCAGATGTGTGGCTTTGGTGTTCATCAGCTGGTTCGCCGGCCGAAAGCAAGCAAGGCTTTAACACGGAGAAGACAGGGAAAAGACAGTAGAGTCGAGGAGAGGCGCGGTATCGCCGAAGCAACCCGTT
>CALFNB010000416.1 GCA_937902425.1 uncultured Acetobacteraceae bacterium
AACACACTGTGCAGATATCGATACCCAGGATCTCCAGCCTGTTCCTTCGCAGAGGCAAATTAAAAGATCTGTTCATAATTTATAAAATTGATATCATTGACCCCCCCGACAACGACTCCAAAACGAGCAAATGATGATCTCGTTATTGGGATTGGCGGAACGACTTAAACAGCGGGAAGCG
The DNA here is from genome assembly GCA_937902425.1 of uncultured Acetobacteraceae bacterium. GTDB lineage: Bacteria > Pseudomonadota > Alphaproteobacteria > Acetobacterales > Acetobacteraceae > Rhodopila. The sequence continues at coordinate 182 of CALFNB010000416.1, forward strand.
GTGCTGAACAGGCAGGGCGATCAGATGGTAATGCCGTCCGATGCGGATCCACATTTTTTCGTCGACGCGGGCGAAAATTTGGATTGAGCGGGTTTTGCAACTTTCGCCAGGGCGGCGCCTGGGATCTTCAGCGGGTCGGCCCGGGTAAGAAAATCAACACGGATTTCATCGATTTCTCCTCGGTCGCGATTGGACTGCATGGTGCCGCGGCGGGTATTCCGTTGAACGTGCTCCTTACGATGCAGGATGTGTACGCCGCAAGTCATTCCAAATTTGGAACCGCTGAAAGGGATGGTACATACACTCATCTTCGGGAAGATAATGTTTGGAATACACGACCTGGGTACGATTTGTTTACTTCCGGCCGCATAAAAAGATCGCCGACAGGAGCGCCGATATTGAAGCCTCAGCCGCCGCGATGACATCGAGGGGCAACATGCCGCGATCGAAAGTTTTCAAATGCGCCTTGGCCGCCTGCTGGCTGGGCACCGCGCTATCGTTTACCGAGAGCCCGACGATCGCGGGAAATTTACCTGGCAAAGACGTTGCCGGATGCTCTCGTGATAAATTATCAACGATGAGGTCACCTGATGATTCATGGGTGGCCTTCGTGCAAGAAGAAGTCCGCGGCGACGGAGGCTATGTAACACCTGTCGACGATATCGTTCGGTAGGTGCGACGAGGAGTGAAACCAACGCGTGAGAACGACATTTTTGCTATCGAAATGCATGGGCACGCCGAATACCGCCCAGTCCTCCGGTGGCTATCATCTAAAAAATCGCAGATTACGGTTCCAAACACTTCGATAGTAAACTTTCATAAGCGCAACTATCAAGGCATTGAGATAGCCGTCAGATTTGACCCAGATGATCCCGCTGGCAGGCAGCAGTTCCTGAAACTCCGAGGGCTCGACCCGGACTGATTCCGTGGGTCTGCCTTATTCCGCGGCTGCCCACTTTACGCCCGAGGCACAAGGTGTGGATATGGCCACTTTTTTGGCCAGGGCAGGAACATCGTCGACCGGAGCGCCCGCGCGCGAATGATTGAAGCAGATGAAGGCATGAACAAAAAGAATCCGCACTGGGGATCGACACTCGATGAGTTCCCGCGTGAGGAAGGCGTTCGTGATGCAACCCGCGCGGAGGCGATAACGCGCGTCGTGGCATGGCAACTCCGTCAGGTAATGAAGCGGAAGGGCATGAGCAAGACCCAGATGGCCGCGTTGAAGCGCACAAGCCGCGCACGGATTGACCGCATCCTTGGTGCGCGTGGCAACGTGACAATCGAGACTTCGCAGCGGGCGGCCTCGCTCGTCGGTCGCGAGTTGCGCGTTGAGATGGTGTGAACCTTCGCGGTGGAGCGCTTCGTCAAGGCGCGCGATCACCCGGTCAACTGGGCCAGCACCGCGCGCAATTCGGCGATCCCCATGCCGGTCTCGGCGCTGGTGGTCGCGATCTCGGGAAACGCCGCGGGGTGGGTGCGGATCAGTGTTCGCACCTCCTGCTGCTTGCGCGCCAGTCCCGGCGGCTTCAGGCCGTCCGCCTTGGTCAGCACGATCTGATACGTCACCGCCGCGCGATCCAGCAGGTCCATCACGTCGCGGTCGGCCTGCTTCAGTTCGATCCGGGAATCCAGCAACAGCATCACCCGGATCAATGTCGGCCGGCCGCGCAGATAGTCGAACATCATGGCCTGCCAGTCGGCCTTGATCTGCTTCGACGCCCGCGCGTAGCCGTAGCCCGGCATATCGACCAGTGTCAGCCGGCCAAAGCCCAGATCGAAGAAGTTCAACTGCCGCGTACGGCCCGGCTCCGACGACGTGCGCGCCAGCGAATTGCGCCCGGTCAGCGCGTTCAGCAACGACGACTTGCCGACATTCGACCGCCCGGCGAAGGCGATCTCAATCCCCGCCAGCGGCGGCAACTGATCCAACCGCTGCGCGCCGTGAAAGAACCGGCACTCGGAAGCGAACAGCTTGCGTCCGGCCTCCAGCGCCTCTTCCGTCAGGTCCGGGCGAGGCTCGGTCGCGACAGTCTGGTGCGGCGCATCATCAGCCATTGTTGCCCGATCGAGAGGGTGTTGTTCCAGCTCCAGTAAATGATCAGCCCGGCCGGAAAGCGAGCCATCATGAAGGTGAACAGGATCGGCATGAACTGAAACATCTTCGCCTGCACCGGGTCGGGCGGCGGCGGGTTCAGTTTCTGTTGCAGGAACATGGTGAGGCCCATGATCAACGGCCAGACACCCATCTGCAGATACGGCGACAACACGCCGGGATCGAATGGGATCAGCCCAAACAGATTGAATATGTTGGTTGGATCGACCTGCGACAGGTCCTTGATCCAGCCGAAGAACGGCGCCTGGCGCATCTCGATGGTGACGAAGATCACCTTGTACAAGGAGAAGAACACCGGGATCTGGATCACGATCGGCAGACAGCCGGAGGCCGGATTGACCTTCTCCGCCTTGTACAGCGCCATCATTTCCGGCTGCAGCTTCGACGGATCGTCCTTGTAGCGCTCCTTCAGTTCCGCCATTTTCGGCGCCAACAGTTTCATCTTGCTCATGGAGCGGTAGGAATAGTCAGCCAACGGGAAAAACAGCGCCTTGACGATCACGGTGAAGATCATGATCGCGACGCCAAAATTGCCGACCAGGCCGTAGATGAAGTCCAGCGCGAAGAACATCGGCTTGGTCAGGAAGTAGAAGTAACCGAAGTCCACCGCTTTATCGAAATGCGGCAGGTTGAGCCGGCTCTCATAACTGTCGAGCAGCCGCACCACCTTCGCCCCGACGAACAGGTGCGACTCCATCGCGGCCTCGCCTCCCGGAGCGGCGGTCAGCGGGTCCTGGGTCACGTAGTCGACCTGATAGCGGTCGGGGTTGATCGCGCCTTTGTCCTCGATGTGGCGAAAGAATATCCGCATCGGCGCCGCCTGGTCGGGGATCATCGCGGCCAGCCAGTATTTGTCGGTGATCCCGGCCCACCCGGCCGTGGCGGTCGCTTCCTCGGCGATGCCGGCTTTCTTGTCGCCCTCGGATTTGGCTTTGTCGTAGGTGGTTTCTTTCAGGCTGCCATCGAAAAAGCCGAGCATGCCCTCATGCAGGATGTAATAGCCCGAGGTCGCCGGCTTGTAGTCGCGGCGAATGCGCGACCACGGCAGCAACTGAACCGGCTGGCCGGTGGCGTTTCTGACGCTCTGGCGGACCGAGAACATGTAATTGTCGTCGACCGAGAAGGCGATCTGGAAGGTCAGGCCCAGGGCGTTGTCCCAGGTCAATGTGACGGTGTTGCCGGTGGTCAATGGGCCGCCGGTGGCGGTCCACACGGTGTCGTCTCCGGGCAGGGCGACGGTCTCACCCGAAGGCGCGGTCCAGCCATACTGCACGTAGTACGGCTGATCGGTGGAGCGCGGCTCCAGCAGGTGGACGTTCGGCGAATTCGGTTGGACGGTCTCCCGGTAGTCGGTCAGCACGACGTCATCCAGGCGGGCGCCCAGAAGGCTGATCGACCCGGAGAGTTTCGCCGCGTGGATCGCCAGGCGCGGCACGTTCGGCGGCACGCGGTTGGCTTCCCGCTCGGGCGCGGGTTGGGCTCCGGTCGGCGCGCCGCCGGTTACGGTTCCGGAGGGCGAACCCGGCGACATGCTCGCCGGCGCGCCGGCCGTGGGTCCGCCCGCCAAGGTTTGGGCCGGTGGCGGCGGCTTCGGCAGATGAGGTGCCACGAAGGCCTGAAAGCCCAGCATGATCGCGAGGGAAACCGCGATCGCCAGAACCAGCCGCTTTTGATCCATCAATGCCCCGTTGGGCGGTCTGGCTCCGGAACCGGATCCCAGCCGCCTTCATGCCAAGGATTGCAGCGCAATACGCGCCGCGCCGCGAGCGCGCTACCGCGCACTGCCCCATGTTGTCGCAGGGCGTCAATCGCGTAATTGCTACAACTCGGACAGAATCGGCAGTTCGCGCCGATCAAGGGCCGGATCGTCCATTGGTAGGCGCGAACGACGCCGATCGCCACATGGGTTACCGGTTTCATGCGACGGCGACTTCCAGGGCCACCCCGGTCTTGCGCAGAGCCCGCCGAAAATCGTCGCGCAGATCGAGGAAGTCCCGCCGTCTGGTGGCCTCGCGGCCGATCAGCACGAGATCGACGCCTTGCAGCGGTAGCGATGCCAGTTCCAGCCGCGCGGCTTCCTTCAACCGGCGCCGCGTGCGATTGCGCACGACGGCGTTGCCGATTTTCTTGGTGACGGTGAAGCCGATCCGAGCCGGCGCATGGTCGTCGCGGCGCAACGCCTGTAGCACCAGCCCGTGGGTCGCCGTCTTCCGCCCCTTCGCGGCCACGCGCAGGAATTCCGCGCGGCGTTTGAGGCGGCCGGGGGATTGGGGGGAAGCGGATTGGGGGGAAGACCGGGGCACGCGGTGGAGCGGCCGGGAGCCTGTCAGGGGCGGGCGGCCGCCGATCCTCAGGCGGACAGCCGCTTGCGGCCTTTGGCGCGGCGGTTCGCCAGCACCCGGCGGCCGCCGACGGTGGCCATGCGGGAACGGAACCCGTGGCGGCGCTTGCGGACAAGCTTCGACGGTTGATAGGTGCGCTTCACAACTTCTCTCCAGGCTTATTGAACCCGCGTGAACGCGGGCAAGGGCATCCTCCGGCCAACACAAGAGGACACCCGTCACGAGCGGCGGCTTATACGGGTGCGCCCCGGACCCGTCAACGCATGGATGCCGCTTCGCCGGTTTTACCCGTCATGGCCTGGTTGATATCAGGCCAGGATGCCAGCCGACTGCCCCGCCAGGGTCGTGAGGTCGGCGGTGCCGGTTCCGGCCGCCAGGCTCGCGGCCTGTTGCGCGGCGATCAAATACCGCTGGGTGAACTGGGTGACGAACGTCGGGTCCTTGAATTGCTTCAAATCGATGCGGGTCGAAATCGCCTGTTCCTGCGCCGTGATGTCCTGAAACGCGATGTTCTGCGGTACGCCTAGCGCGGTGGTGATCACGGCGCGGAACGTTGGATCGCCCAGTACCTGATCGACGTTGGTGATCGTCGAAGCACGTGCCTGGAAATCGAGCGCGTTCGACAGTCCTGGGGTTGTCTGGTCCAGGCCGGTGCGCCAGAGCACTTCGGCATACCCGTTGGTGATCGCGGCGATCGCCTTCGGAGTGTTCAGCAATGTCAAACCCTTGGTCGCGAACGCATAGGTCTTGTTCATGGTGAGCCACCGCGAGTCCGACAACTGAGTCGCCAGGGCGTTGGGCTTCGATGGGTCCGATAGCAGCGCCTGCGTCGCCAGCGCGGTGTTGGCAACCTGATCGCCAAGTCCATTCGCGGTCAGCAAAACCTTGAGCGCGGCGGGATTGGCGAGCAATTGCGCCGGCGTTTTCGCCGCCGCCAGCGCTGCCGTGAATTGCGTGATGTCGCGTTTGACCTGAGGTTCCGCGGCGATCAGCGCGACCTGGTTGGTCTCTCCGGTTTTTGCCTGTTGCAGCGCCGCGATCGGGTTGATCGTGCCAGGCGTTGGACCAGCATACCCGTACAACGTCGCCAGCAGACTGTTGCCTGGCGTACTCGCGGCAAACAATGTCGGCAGATAGCTCGGAATACTCAGATTGACGGATCCACTCATTTTGCTCTCTTCTCAACCTTTTGTTGAGCGAAGCGTAGACGCGAATGGTTAACGAACCCTGAATCTGAACGCATTTATATGCGAGCGATGAAGAAGAACCGCTTGAACGGCAACAATGTCGTGCCGTCCGGCCGCCTCGGGTAATGCGGTCGCAGCGCCGCTGAGTAGGCCGCGCGGAACGCCGTCGCCTGCTCGGGCGGAAGCGCGTCCAGAAACGGCCGCAGGCTGCTGCCGGCGGCCCATTCGGTGACCGCGTCCTCGCCGGTCAGCACGTGGAGATAGGTGGTTTGCCAAATATCGAGCGATGTCACGCGCGGCCGGATGACATCGTAATACGCTTCGACCGGCAGCAGGCCGCGGGCATAGCCGGCGTCGTCGAGGTAGCGTGACCACGGACCCTGACGGGCGACCTCGTTCTGCAGCGCGCGCAACGGTGCATCGTGCATCGACGGCATTTGCACCGCCAGGACGCCGCTGGGTGCCAGCAAGGACAGCAGGCGAGGGAACAAGGTCTCGTGGTTGGCGACCCAGTGCAGCGCGGCATTGGAGAAAATCAGGTCCGGCGCGGCGGCCGGAACCCAGGTCGAGAAGTCGCCTTGCTCGAAGCGGCAATCCGGGTTGGCGGCGCGGGCCTTGGCCAGCATGGTCTCGGCACCGTCCACCCCGAGCACATCGGCGCCGGCAAAGCGCTGCTTCAGGATGCCGGTCATGTTGCCGGTGCCGCAGCCCAGATCCACGACATGGGCCGCCGTCCGGAGCGGCACCTGGGTCAGCAGGTCGAATGCCGGGCGCACGCGCTCATTGGAGAACTTCAGGTATTGCGCCGGGTCCCAGGTGGAGGAAGTGATGGACATGGCTTGCGTTTCCCGTGGTCGATGTCAGGACAGCGTAATATATCCAATCGCAGAGACAATCTGTGGTGTCGCCTCCGAGGGAAGGCCGCGTCAACACAGAGACACAGAGCCACGGAGACAGCAAAAACCCTGGATTTTACTAAGACTTTTCTCCCAATTATATACTTGACAAAAAGGACTTAATGCGGGCATAAAGGCGTCAAGGAGACGCCGCATGACCCTCGACCTCACAGACCCCATTTTTCACGATGAGAACCAAGCCCGCGAGTGGCTGGAAGGCTACCGTTGGCCGAATGGGCCGTACTGCTGCCATTGCGGCGGCGTCCGTGTGGCTCCGATGGGTGGCAAGAAACATCGCCCCGGCCTGTATTATTGCCCTGATTGTCGTGGCCAATTCACCGTCATGACCGGCTCAGTGATGGAAAGCAGCCACGTCAAGGTGGCCAAGTGGGTTTTGGCCATTCGCCTGATGGCTTCCAGCAAGAAGGGTATGAGCGCGCATCAACTGCACCGCTCTATCGGGGTCACCTACAAGACGGCTTGGTTTATGTTCCACCGACTCCGCGAAGCGATGTCCGACCCCTCGGCTGCGCCGATCGGTGGCGAGGGCAAGATCGTGGAAGCGGACGAGGCGTACCACGGCAAGACCAAGACCCCGTATGTCAGCCCGCAACGCAAAGGCCGCGCCTTTACCAAGACCGGCGGCGGGAACAACAAGCGTCCAATCGTCGCCTTGGTCGAACGTGGCGGCGAAGCTCGCGTGACCCACATGGCCCATGTAACCGCGAAGAACATCGGTGCGTTCATGGCCAAGAACGCCGATCTGAAGTCCCGCCTGAATACCGATGAAAGCAGGCTCTACCCATCCCTCGGCAAGGACTTCGCCTCGCATGAGACCGTGAACCATGGCGCCAAGGAATATGCCCGTGGAGACGTGAACATCAACACGGCCGAGGGCATGTTCGGCGTGTTCAAGCGCGGCATGGTTGGGGTCTACCAACATTGCGGCGAACAGCATTTCCAACGCTACCTGGACGAGTTCACATTCCGCTTCAACAATCGCACCAAGTTAGGCGTGGAAGACGGCCAGCGCGCCGCGAGGCTGGCCCATGGGATGGGCGGCAAGCGCCTTACCTATCGGCGGATTGCTGGCCAGGGGGAAGGCATGGAAGATGCTGGCGATCCAGGGTGAACTATTCGAGCGGCGTCCGGCCCGCAGGTTCGTGAATCTGGACACCATCGAATATGTGACCCGCCAGAAGGAGGGCGGCGTCATGGTGATTGGGAAACGTGGCGCCGCTGAGGTTCACATCAACGTGCCGGACGCTCTTTTGCCGGAGTTGATCGCGCGGTTGAGGCGTCCGGCTGGCGAGTAGCCTTCCCCTTGATCTGAGATTGCGGCTTCGGGGGCGTAGTCAGGAGACGGCGCGCGAGGTCACCGGCCCGCCGCTCGGATTCCTCAGGAGAATAGTCGTTCTGATCTGGGTTCATGGATTGATCCTATCATAAGTCAGAAAGGCCGGGAATCCCGCGGACTCCCGGCCTTCTTTCCGCTACCGTGGACGGTGCCAACCAAACCAAGGGAGCGAAAGCCATGTTGATCACAGAACCTGGCATCCAAGAAGCCGGATAAGATA
>CALFNB010000417.1 GCA_937902425.1 uncultured Acetobacteraceae bacterium
ACTGGCTCGGCATCAAGCCGTCGTATTCCCGTCCACGCGTGAGCGACGACAACCCGTACGCCGAGGCTTTGTTCCGCACCGCCAAATACCGGCCGGAGTTCCCGGTCAAAGGCTTCGCCGACCTCGATACGGCGCGGGAATGGGCCATGCGCTTCGTCCATTGGTACAACGAAGAACATCGTCACAGCGCGATCCGATACGTTACCCCCGCGCAACGTCACGCCGGGCAGGATCGCGCCTTGCTCGCCGCGCGCCATGAAATCTATCAGCGGGCACGCCAGAACGCGCCAAGGCGATGGAGCCGCTCGACCCGGAACTGGACACCGGTGGACGCGGTGACACTCAACCCGGAGCGGGATACAGTGGTTCAGGCAGCGATCATACGAACCAAGCTTTCCGGTTCGATCGGCGAACCTGCTTTCCCGTCCCGACCTGGCGATGCCCAGGCCATGGCGCGTAGCGAAGGGGAAGAGAGGAGCGGAGCCACCCGGAACCACGCACAGCGCGCCTCGGCGCGCGAGCATGGCGAGGATGGCGAGCACCGGACCTTCCCCGAAGTGAGCACCATGGCACACTCAACACCAGTCGGCGGACCAGGCCATCGCGACCGCGGGCACCAACCGGGAAGGGCCATCTGATAAAACGACGATCGTTACAAATTACGAGCGACAACTTGCTTGACACTCACCGCCCTCAAGAAAGCGCAGTGTCATCTTCAGCGAGGAATATCCAGATGCAGCAGTCACAAAGCGCTCCTTATACATACCTCCGGCAGTATGTGCCTCAACAAGATATAGGAAAGTTCCCGCCGCTTCCCATTTGCCTCGCAGGGAATCCGGGGGATCACTCGGAGGGGAAACCCAGACAGCAATATCTGCATAATCACTCGGCTCCAATATATGTCTGGGGAATATGATCTTGGATGCTGTGAAACTCTCTAGAACAAATATCGACTCTGCACGATGATCATAGGAATTGGGACGGTTAGTTTGAAGCTGCCGTCTTGCTCTTAGCGCAGATATCAGTTTGGGAATGTTTTCAATGGGATTTTTTGATCGCGATGCGCGTGACAAAAACTGCGATGAGTAACTATCGATGCGGGATCTGTCACAATAGACGTACTCTCTTATTTGCTCACTTTGAGATTCCGCCGCCGCCTCAACTAGCTCGCGATAGTCCACGTTCAGATGCGAACAAATGGACCTAGCTGTATCTATAGAAACAGGATCACCGCGTTCTGCACGCCGTATACTGTCAATGCTTACTCCTGAATCGGTCATTTGCTCTTGCGTCAATTCGGCGTGTTGTCGCGCTCCCTTCAAGAGGCCAGCATCGAAGCGTACTGATTGCTTGGTCCCGCGCTGTCGCTGGACGTGCCCGGCACTTTTCTCGCGTCTGCTGGGTTGCTGCATGGTGCGTTGGCTCGAAAGAAGGGTTGGCAGGATAGGGCGTAGCACGACGCGTCGGCGCCGCAACCCCCTGTCATGGAACCACAATGGAAAAAAATCGCCACACCAGACCCCTACTGTTCGTCAGCGTTGGTCCTCGAGGTCTCGTGATCACCGCCAACAGCGTCCTCGCCATAATAGCCGCCGTCGTTATCGTCGCGCTGCTGATGTGATCTGGAGAGGCGGAGCCTTATAGCAGGCTCTGTCCTTCGGAGACGATTTCACAGTCAGCAGTTTCTTTGATATCGACGGAAGATCAACTTACGGGATTCATACAGGCGGATTGCATTTGGATTTCTTGACGTCCGGAGCGTCTCGCCACCGGTCGATTTCGGGGCCTGTGGTCGAGTTTGAGCATTCCGAACTCCGTCACTTGTCGCAAATTCGCCTGTAGCGTGCCAAGTGCGATTCGCCTGGGGATTCATACCTCATTGGTGTCATTGCCTGAAAAAACTGTCCAATATCTTACCCTTTGATGGACGGTGACGGAGTTACTTCAGGCTCACTGGTTGCACCGCCCGCCCTCGGAGGTGCTCATGTGAAGCCCCGCCGAAGCCGGAAATTGCCAAGGTGCCGCCCCCACGGCACTTGGCCCTCGCGCCCGCGCGGGTTTACCCGCGTCGCAAACGCCGTTACCCGTGCCCCACCCGAGCCTGACGCCGGCCGAGCACCCGAAACCGGACACCAACCCTGCATGATCCGCCTCTCCACCACCGCCCCGTCGTTCGAGCCCGCCTTCACCGCCCTCCTGAACCAGGCGCGCGAGACGACCGAAACCGTCGACCACGCCGTCGCCGCGATCATCGCCGACGTGCGCGCCCGAGGCGATGCCGCCCTGATCGACTACACCACGCGCTTCGACCGCCTGACCCTGACCGCCGATCACCTGCGGATCAGCCCCAACGAAATCGACGCCGCGGTCGCGACCATTCCCGCCGCCGCCGCGGAAGCCCTGGACCTCGCGGCGACTCGGATTGAGGCGTTTCACGAAGCCCAACTCCCCGCCGACCTGAAGCTCACCGACGACGCCGGCATGACCCTGGGCATGCGTTGGACGTCCCTGGACTCGGTCGGACTCTACGTCCCCGGCGGCAAAGCAGCCTACCCATCGTCGGTGCTGATGAACGCGATCCCCGCCCGAGCCGCCGGTGTGCGGCGCATCGCCATGTGCGTGCCCTCACCCGACGGCGTGCTCAATCCGCTGGTGTTGGCCGCCGCGCGCCGAGCCGGCGTGTCGGAGATCTACCGCGTCGGAGGCGCCCAGGCGGTGGCCGCTCTGGCATATGGGACCGCGAGCATCCAGCCGGTGGACCGCATCGTCGGACCCGGCAACGCCTTCGTCGCCGAGGCCAAGCGTCAGGTGTTCGGCCGCGTCGGCATCGACAACATCGCCGGCCCGTCCGAGGTCGTGATCGTCGCCTCCGCCGACAACGACCCGCGTCGCGTCGCGGTCGATCTGCTGGCCCAGGCGGAGCACGATGAAGCGGCGCAATCGATCCTGATCACGGATAGCGCGGCATTCGCCGATGCCGTCGTCGCGGCCGTCGCCGCTGAACTCCCGTCGCTCGCCCGCTCCGCGATCGCCGGGGCGAGTTGGGCGACACACGGCGCGGTCATCCTGGCGCGCGACTGGACCGAGGTTGTCGAAATCGTCGACCGCCTGGCGCCCGAGCATCTGCAACTTATGGGCCGCGAACCCGAGGCCTTGTTCGACCGCATTCACCACGCCGGCGCCATCTTTCTGGGCTTATATTGCCCCGAGGCGGTGGGCGATTACGTGGCCGGACCCAACCACGTGCTGCCGACCGGACGCACGGCGCGGTTCGCCTCGGGATTGTCGGTGTTCGATTTCCTCAAGCGCACGACATGGATGTCCGGCGATCAGGCGGCGTTGCGGCGGATCGGACCGGCGGCGGTGACGCTGGCCGAGGCCGAGGGACTGGGCGCGCACGCCCGCTCCGTCGCGTTGCGGTTGACGTGATGGTCCACCCGCTTCACGGCCCAAACCGCTTCAAACTGGGCGTCTTCGCCGCCAACGCGGATGGCGGTCTGGCGCTGACCCGCGTGCCGGAGCGATGGCCCGCGCTATGGCGGGAGATCGTCGAAGTCGCCCAAATGGCCGACCGCGCCGGGATCGAATTCTTCCTGCCCATCGCCCGCTGGAAAGGCTTCGGCGGTGAAACGAACAGCCGGGAATGGAGTTTCGAAACCCTCACCTTCGCCGCCGCTCTGGCGGGCGCGACCGAGCGGATCGGCCTGTTCTCGACCGTGCACGTGCCGATGATCCACCCGGTGTACGCGGCCAAGGCGTTGAGCACGGTCGACCATGCCTCGGGCGGACGGGCCGGGTTGAATATCGTGTGCGGCTGGAACCCCTCCGAGTTCGATCTGTTCGGCCTGGAAATGATCGAGGACCGTTACGCGCAAGGACTGGAATGGGTAGAGGTGATGCGGCGCCTGTTCGCCGGCGGTCCGCCCTTCGATTACGACGGGCGATTTTATAAGTTGCGCGGCGTATCCGGACTGCCGGCGCCGGTGCAGCGTCCAAGGCCGGTGACGTTGAACGCGGCGTTCTCTCCGGTGGGGCGGGACTTCGCGGCGAGAACGGCGGACTTCCTGTTCACCACATTCACCGAAATCGAAGCCGGCCGCGGCCATGTGGAGGATATGGCGAAGCGTACCCGGGCGATGGGCGTGTTCACGACGTGCCATGTCGTCTGCCGGCCAACGCGCACCGAAGCGGAAGACTATTACGAGCACTATGCGGTGCGAATGGAAGACCGCGGCGCGGTGGATCAGCATATGGCGGGGAAACAGCAGTTCTCCGCGTCGCACGATCCGGACGCCTATCGCTTGTATCGGAAGCGGTTCGCCGGCGGGGCCGGGACGTATCCATTGGTGGGGACACCGGCGGATATCGTGGCGGAAATGGTGCGAATGGCGGAGGTCGGGTTCGCCGGGACGACGGTTTCATTTGTAAATTTCAAGGCGGAGCTACCGTATTTCATTGCGGCCGTGTTGCCGTTGGCGCGTGAAGCCGGATTGCGGGACACCTGACCGCGGCGGAGCATGGTCCGTTCGCGCCATGCTCATGCCGCCAAATATCCTGACATGATTCTTCTGTGTATCCCTACATACTGTCGGGATTAATGATGAGCGACAAATTCTCGACCACGTTAAACCAGCCAATCCACTGGATATTTCGCAATTCCAATTGACGAATGTCCCGCCATCGACGCAATGTCGTCACGACCGGGATATCTGATATGCGCACAATGCATACGTTCCGGTCGAACGAGGCAAAAATAAGGGGCTTTAGAAATGTCGGGATACGCTCGGAGCGGCAGCCAAATTCCGTGGTGGAAAGAGCCCACCAAAGATCAATGGTACGCCTATACCGCCGCTTGGCTCGGCTGGACTCTGGACGCCTTCGACTTCACCATTTTTCTGTTGATCATGGTGCCGATCGCCAAGGAATTCGACGTACCGCTCACGGCGGTGACCGCGGTGTTTACCATCACCCTGTGGCTTCGTTTGGCAGGTGCCACGGCAGCGGGTTGGATGGCGGACCGGATGGGGCGCAAGGCGCCACTGATGATATCCATCCTTTGGTACTCGGTTTGCAACTTCATCGCCGGCTTTTCGCCCACCTTCGCATTCCTGTTTTTCTTTCGCGCGATCCTTGGCATTGGCATGGGAGCGGAATGGCCCGCGGGCGCGGCGCTCGCCATGGAATCCTGGCCGACACGGTCCCGCGGCTTCATGAGCGGCGTCCTGCAAGGCTCCTGGGGTCTCGGTTTCGCGCTATCGGCTTTGGCCTATGGCTTCCTGTTCGATCTGATCGGCTGGCGCGGCTTGCTGTGGATCGGCATCCTGCCGGCCTTTGTCGTGATCTGGGTACGCATTTACGTGAAAGAGCCAGAGGTCTGGGTCGAAAATCAGCGTCAGCAGCGGGAGAAGCAGGTGCAGGTACGCGCGCCTTTGTTCTCCATCTTCAAGCCCGCCGTGCTGTTCAACACGCTGACGGCCGTGTTGTGGATGGCCGCCGCGTTTTGCGTCTACTACTCGATCTGGGCTTTGTTCTCGAGCTATCTGCAAAAGGAATTGCACTGGACGCCGCTCATGGTGGCCACGCCGCTGTTCTGGGCCAATATCGTGGTCTTCGTCGGCAGCGGTCTGTGGGGCATCGTGGCGGACAGATGGGGAAGGCGTCCGGCGATCATCATTCCGGCCGTCATCGCCGTCCTGATCACGCCGCTCTATCTGATGACCACGGATCCTCTTTGGATCATCAGCGGTTTTATCGTTCAAGGCATGTTCGGCGGCGCGATCTACGGTCAGAACCCGAGCTACCTGTCCGAACGCTTCCCGACCGAGGTACGGGCTACGGCCTCAGGCTTCGTTTATCACCAGGGGGCGATCTGGGGCGGCCTGGTGGCGCCGGTGCTGACCTATTTCGCCGTGCAGATGAACATGGGATTCGCCATACCGATGCTGATCGGCACGACGGTGTCTTTGCTCGTCGTCATCTTCGCCGTGTTCCTGGGGCCGGAGACCAGGGGTAAGCATCTGGTCGCTGACCTGGAAATCCTCGAGGCCGCGGAGTTCCCGTAAGCCCGTAAAGTTGAGGTGGATCCTGAACGGGTCCACCTCACGGTTGCGATACGATTGTGACCGCTCACGAGAACGTCTGGCACTTTCTGACCACGGCATACCGGCCATGACGCAGGGAGAGGCGGTTGGCATAAGGCGTGGGACAGGATTACCCGTCCGCGAACGTCCGCGGCGAAATCGCCTCCGCTGTGCGTCCACCCCAGTCCAGATCCGGCACCCTGGCTTTTACTCGCGCCTGTGCTTCGTGCAGCGCCTCGGCGGCGGCGCGATGATCGATCGTCAGAACGCGTCCGTTTTCGACAACCTTCCGGCCGTCGACATAGACCGCGCGAATGGCCCGATCGCCGGCGGCATAAATCAAATTCCGCACCGGATCGTGCAGCGGCCGCATCATCGGATGCGTCACATCCACCAGCACCAGGTCGGCCCGGCACCCCGGCGCGATCCGGCCGATATCCTCTCGCCCAAGAGCGCGCGCGCCTCCGATTGTCGCCGCGTTGAACAACTCCGTGCTGGTCATCGTCCGAGGGTTCCCCGCCTGCGTCCGCGCCAGGTACGAGACGAGCCGCATTTCATCCAGCATGTTGTGCGGATACGTGTCCGTACCGACACCCATGTTCACGCCGGCGCGCAGGTAGCGTCCGAAATCCTTCAGCGTGATCCCGCGCCGGGCGAACACCGTCGGGCAGTGCGCCACGGTCGTGCCGGTCTCGGCCAACCGCCGCAGGTCCGTCTCCGTATGCCACCGCGTCGAAGGATGATCGTCGAGAAAAATCCCATGCCCAATGATCGACCGGTCCGACAGCAACCCGAGATGATCGAGCCACCCAATCGGCGTATGACCATGCCGCCGGGTGATCTCATGGAACTCGGGGACCGACTGCGCCGCGTGAATTTGCCATGCCAATCCGCGGGCTTTTGCTTCGGTGAAGGACTCGCGCAGCAACCCTTCGGAGCACGTATCGATCTGCGCCGGCGCCACCATCCCGAACAGCAGACCCGAAGGATGTTGCTCAGCGCGATCGATCAGAGTCAGCGCCTCAGCGAAGGCTTTCTCGCCGGCCGCCTCATCCCAGGCGTATTCCACGCGGTATCCGTTCTTCGTGTACCATCGGGCCGAGCGGAACATCGGCGCCACGCAAACCCGCATCCCCGCCTCGGCCAGCAGGTCGAGCCAGCCGGGGTGCGCCATCGACAAATCGGCGAGCGTCGTCACGCCCGACAGCAACAACTCCGACAGCGCCACGCGGACACAGGACGGTACCGCCTCGGCGTCGGCGCGGAAGATCGGCAGATATTCGTAGAGTGACGAATTATAGAAGCCAGGCGAGCCGATCTCATCGATCAGGCCTTTGTTTATCGGCTCACTGGAGGGGTGCGAGTGGATGTTCACCAACCCCGGCATCACCATCAGGCCGCGACCGTCGATCGTTTCGGTGGGGGGTCCAGAGTAGCCGCGGCCGGCGAAAATCAGCGCACCGCCCTGGAACGCCACGTCGGCGCCGGACAGATAGACATGGCTCTTCGCCCGCGCATCCCAGGCGACGACCACATCAGCGGAACGGATCAGGGTGATGGGCGGCATGGCGTGGGGGCTACGGTTTTCCGCCCGGAAGTTTGCACTCTCGCGGGACCGGCGCCACCCTGGCATTGTCCCGCCGGGAGGTTCCATTTCATGAAGCGCGCGTTGATGTTCCGACGTGGCCGTGAGACGGTCGCCGCATGAGCACTTCCACCTCCAGTCTCAGCCGGCAAGGCACGCCTGCCGAGGTGCTGCTCGCGTTCCTGAAACTCGGTCTGACCTGCTTCGGCGGACCCGTCGCGCACATCGGCTATTTTCGTCAGGAATTCGTCGGGCGCAGACGCTGGCTCGATGAAACATCATTCGCCGATCTCGTCGCACTCAGTCAGTTCCTCCCCGGCCCAGCGAGCAGCCAGGTCGTATTTTCACTGGGCCTTCTAAGGGGCGGGTGGCTTGGAGGGCTCGCCGCCTCGGCTGGTTTCACCCTGCCGTCGGCGCTCGCCATGCTGGTGTTCGCCTACGTCGCGGCGGATCTGAACGGACCACTGGGAGTGGCCTTCCTGCACGGCCTCAAACTTGTCGCGGTCGCGATCGTTTCGCAGGCGGTGTGGGGCATGGCCGTCACGCTGTGTCCCGACCGCACCCGCGCCGGGATCGCGTTACTCGCGCTCGCATTGGTCACCGCCGCCGGAGGGTCCGTCGGGCAAATCGCCGCCATCGTACTGGGCGGTTGCGCCGGGGCGCTGCTCTGTAAAGGCGCACCAGCGGCGGCGGGCGGACAGGTTCCTTCGATCCCCGTATCGCGCACAGTCGGCGTGCTGTTCATCGCCGCGTTCACCGTTCTGCTGGTTGTGCCGCCGTTGTTGCTGGCCGGCCCGGTACGGAGCCAAAGCCTTGCGCTGTTCGAGGCTTTCTACCGTTCGGGCGCGCTGGTTTTCGGCGGTGGCCATGTCGTGCTGCCGTTGCTGCGCGACGCGGTGGTGGCACCGGGTTGGGTCAGTCCGGATGCATTCCTGGCCGGCTACGGCGCGGCCCAATCGGTGCCTGGACCGTTGTTCACATTCGCCGCCTATCTGGGTGCGGTGGTGGGGCCATCGCCAAACGGGATCGTCGGATCAGTGATTGCGTTGGTGGCGATCTTCCTGCCCGGGTTGCTTTTGGTCGCCGGTGTGCTGCCGTTCTGGGACGCGTTCCGCCGCCGGCCCGCCGCGCAGGCGGCGATGCGCGGAACCAACGCCGCGGTGGTCGGGATCCTTGCCGCGGCGCTTTATAATCCAGTCTGGACCAGCGCCGTCACGGGTCCCCGCGACTTCGCCATCGCCGCTGTTGGCTTCGTGTTGCTGGTAGTCTGGAAGTTGCCGCCATTGGCCGTCGTCGCCGCGATCGCCATCGCAACGACCGCGCTATATGGATTGACATGAATGGAGTCCGCCGCGATGCAAACCCGCCGCCTGACCCCTGTCATCGGTGTCGAAATCACCGGGATCGATCTGTCGGCCCCAATCCCCGACCCCACCTTCGCCGCGATCCGCGAAGCGTGGCTGCACCATAAGGTCGCGGTCTTCCCGGGCCAGCGCCTCACCGAAGACGGCCTGATGCGTTTTGGCCAGCGCTTCGGCGAACTGGAGATCCACGTCCGCTCCACCTACCACTCCCGCCATCATCCCGAGGTCATGATCGTCTCGAACAAGAAAGAAAACGGCCGCGCCATCGGCGTGCTCGGCGATGGAGAGGCGGTGTGGCACATCGACCAGTCGTACATGCCGCGACCGACGTTCGGCACGATCCTGTTCGGCGAGGAAATTCCACCCCAAGGCGGCGACACGTGGTTCGCCGATCTCGCCACTGCCTATGACCGCCTGCCGGCGTCGCTGCAAACGAAAATCGAAGGCAAGCGCGGCGTCAATTCCGTCGACCGCCACAACAAGCGTGATGCCGCTGGCCGGCCAGACCTGGCCATGACCGCGGAGCAATTGAAACGCGCACCGGATTCGCCGCATCCCCTGGTGCGCAGGCATCCGCTGCTCGGCTCACGGGCGATTTACTACAGCCCCAGCCATACCGCCGAGATCGAGGGACTGTCGGACCAGGCCAGCCAGGCGTTGTTCCACGAATTGCTCCCGTACATGACGCAGCCCGAACTGATCTACAAACATCACTGGTCAGTTGGTGACGTCGTCATGTGGGACAACACCGCCACCATGCATCGCCGCGACCCGTTTCCTGGGCATTACTCACGACTTCTGAAACGCGTCAGCTTCCGCTATCCGCCGGAGCATCGCGTGCCGGTCTGAGTTTCACTTCAATGCCCGGTTGAGCATGAACGCCAGCCGCACTCCCGCTTTGCTGAGTTGGCTGGCCACATCTCGTGTCGCCATCGCGATATAGCTGTCCGGCAGCCGGTAGCTTCCGCGCGCGTTGGGCGTGGGTAGCTGGCCATAGGCGTCGTCTTTCGCGACCTTGAACGACTCCAGTGCCCAATCGGATGGCGTGCCACGCGCCCAGGTGCGCGCGTCGGCCGCGGAAATGCGTGCGTCGAGCATGGCGGCGATCCGTTTCGGGTCTGGTCCGAGCTGATCGACGAAGTCGGTATCCCAAAAGTGATGCAAGGTGCCCACTTTCAATCCTTGCGCCGAGGCACGCTTTTTGTTGCCGCCTTGATCGTGGTCGTCCGATGCGTGCAGCGGCTGATGCAGATCGCCAACCAAATGCAACAGGAATTTCAGCGCCACGACGCGCTCCGACGGGTCGGTCGCGGGGCTCGCCAGTTCCGCCGCGAATTCATCGATCTTATCGACCACGCAGTCCCGCGCCGGTCCGTTCGACGCCAGAGTGCCGGCGGGCAACGACGGATGACCAAAACACGCTCGATCGAGGTCAGGCGCGGTGATTTCCAGATCGACAAAGTGCCATTGACGCGTGTTTTGGCGTGCGCCTTCTCGATCCGAATCGCGGAACCTGTCAGCCCATGTCGCGGCGTCGGCGATGTTGTGGGCGGTCAGGGAATCCGGGTCCGCGGAGAGCATCGCATCGACCTGCTGGAGCGCGACGGGATCGAGCCGGGATCGCGCGATCAATGCGATCACCTCATGCCCGTCGTCACCCCAGGCGAATGTCGGACCAGACCACAGGACGCTGAACGCGAGAGCAATCGCGCCGCACGATTTGACAGATTTTCGCACGTCCGAGTTCTCCATCGGTTTGCCGGCGAACCACCGCCGGTGCAGCATTCCCCGTCAGCGGGAAACTGACCCCGGGAGGACCACGATGAACGACCGCTCCTCGATCCGCCAGACCGCGACCGATGTGACCCAGACCCTCGCCCGTTATCTCGTCGCCGCCCGGTTCGAGGACCTGCCCGCGGCACCGCGCGAGGAGGCGGCGCGGTCGTTGCTGAACTGGATGGGCGTGGCTGTCGGCGGCTCCCGTCACGAGGCCGTGGAAATCGCTCTCGCGGCGGTGGCGCCGTTCTCAGGGCCAGCCCAGGCGACGGTGTTCGGCAGGACGGAGCGGTTGGACATCATGCATGCGGCGCTGCTGAACGGCATCAGTTCGCATGTGTTCGACTTCGACGACACCGACCTGACGACCGCCGTGCATCCGTCCGCGCCGGTGGTCCCGGTGCTGCTGGCGCTCGCGGAATATCGCGAGGTGACGGGCCGTGATTTCGTCAACGCCATGATCCTCGGCATCGAGGCGGCGTGCCGCGTCGCGCGCGCGGTCACGCCGACCATGCAAGCGGTGGGATGGCACGCCACGGGCGTCGCCGGGGTGTTCGGTGCGGCCGTTGCCGCCGGCAAGCTACTGGGTCTCGACGAGACGCGGATGTGCCACGCGATTGGCCTCGCCGCGACGCAACCAGTCGGCATACGAGAGATGTTTGGTTCGATGACCAAAAGCTTCCATCCCGGCCGCGCCGCGCAGAATGGCATGCTGGCCGCGCTGTTGGCGGAGAAAGGCTACACCAGTTCGTTGAAGGGGATCGAGGCGCCGCGCGGTTGGGCCAATGTGCTCAGTACCACGCGGGACTTTCAGGTGATCACCGAAGGCCTTGGCACGCACTACGAGATTTCCCGCAACAGCTACAAGCCGTTCGCCTGCGGGCTGGTGGTGCACCCGGTCATCGATGGCTGCATCCAGTTGCGCGACGAGAACAAGCTGACGGCGGAGATGATCGATCGGATCGACCTCGCGGTTCATCCGATCGTGCTGGAGCTGACGGCGAACCGCACCCCGCGCACCGGCCTGGAGGGTAAGTTCAGCGTGTATTATGCCGCCGCGATTGGGATCGTGGCGGGCCGCGCGGGTGAGGCGCAATTCGGCGAAGCGTTGGTGCGTGATCCGGTCGTGACCGGGCTGCGGGATCGCGTCGAGACGACAGTGGATCCATCGTTGGGTCAGGATCAGGCGCGGGTGAACATTAAATTGAAGGACGGCCGCGTGCTTGGGCGCTTCGTGGAGCATGCTGTCGGAAGCGTCGAGAACCCGATGACCGACGCACGGTTGGCGGCCAAATTCATTGAACTGGCCGAGGGCATTTTGCCGGATGATCGGGTACACCGTCTGATGACGTTATGCCGCGATGTCGAACGCCTTGACGACGCGGGGGACATCGCCCGGGCGGCGGCGGGATAAGCCGTTACACCGATGCCGGCGGCACCCCTGGCCGAGCCGTCAGAGCCTCTCGCGCTGCCTCATGGAACACCTGACCGGCCGGCAGCACGACCGCGGCCGAGCGCACGCGATGCGTCGCCGGATCGGTTCCGGGCGGAGCCACCCCCTGCACCGCGAGCGCGCGAGCCGCCCGCATCAGACGTTGCCGTGCCATGATGATGCCGTTGTCGGTTGTCGTCAGGTGCTCCTTGGATCGGTCGATGATTGGACCCATGCTTTCCTGCAACGACGCATCCTGCATGGCGATGCCCGCGACCCCGCTGAAGGTCTTGCCCGCGCGCTGCCCGTCGCGATCCATCAGATAATCGTTGTCCCGATTGGCGACCGGAATGTATGTGCCCGGAATGGTCCGCGTGTGGATGCCTTTGCCGTCACGCATCGCCTCGACCTCGGCCGCGGTCAGAGCGCGCGTCGGATGGTAATCGAAACTCCAGGCCCAGCAGTTCTCGTCATCGATCGGGATCCAGAAATGCCCGTGCACCGAGTGATTGCCGCGTGGCGCGATCATGGTGAAAGCCGGCATGCACCACGGCGTGATACGCCAGTAATACGTTCCGGGTTCGGCGGCGCGGCGCACTCCGATGAACAAGCCGGCCGGGTGATCGGCGATCTCGAAGACCGGCATCATGTCGCCCATGTTGTATTGGTTGCCGCGCGCACCGCGCATCAACGGATCGGAATGCAGGGCGTCGCGGTGCAGCCAGGAGACGTGGCTGGAATCGATCCCTCCTTCCAGCGCCTGCAACCAGTTGCAGTACTGTAACCGCTTGGAGACGTAGTTGTGGTCCGGCGGTACCAGAGCGAACTCGTATTCGGGAAGCTCGGGTTGGTGTTCCGGCGGACCCATGTAGGTCCAGAGAACGCCACCGCGCTCGACCAACGGATAGGAGCGCAACTTGATTTTGGCACGGAACCCGGTTGATTCCGGTTCCGACGGCAATTCGACACACTGACCGGTCACGTCGTATTTCCAGCCATGGTAGGGGCAGCGCAATCCGCATTCCTCGTTGCGGCCAAACCACAGCGAGACACCGCGGTGCGCGCAGAACTCGTCGATCAAACCCAGGCGGCCCTCGGTGTCGCGGAAGGCGATCAGCCGCTCCGACAGCAGTTGGACCCGCACGGGTGGACAATCGTGTTCCGGCAGTTCCCCGGCGAGCAAAGCGGGGATCCAGTAGCGGCGGAACATCTCACCCATCGGCGTGCCCTGGCCGGTGCGCGTCAGGTATTCATTTTGTTCTGTTCGCAGCATGACTGCGTCCTCCCTCAGACCGCGTGGCTCGGTCACAGCATCGCAGCCGGTCCCGGAATTGCAAAGTCCTCACCCCGGTTTGATCTGTATCAATGTCCAGCCCAGACCGGACCGACCAGCATGCGTGGTACCGCGACGTCGCGGGAAAGGTGATCGAACATGAACTACATCGATCCGGCCTGCGCCTATTGCCCCTCGACTGTGCGGGCCTGCCGCGCCGGAGACGCTGAGGTCAAAGGCCCAGGGTTCTGTCCCAGCAAGGTCGACCCCGACACTCAGGCGGCGGCGCGGGCGCTCTACGACGACCCCGAGACCTGCCGGGTCGCGCTGGTCGCGGGGCGCGTCGAGGCCGAAGGCTATTGCAAATGGACCCGGGTCGAAGAAGTCGTGCAGTTCGCCAAAAAGATGGGGTTCCACAAGATCGGCATCGCCAATTGCATCAGCTTCGTCGACCACGCGTATGTGCTGTCCGGCATTCTGGAAAGCCACGGGTTCGAGGTCGTCTCGGTCGCCTGCAAGAACGGCAGTATTCCGAAGGAAGCGATCGGCCTGCGGGACGATGAGAAGATCCGGCCCGGCGGGTTCGAGGCGCTGTGCAACCCGGTGGCTCAGGCGGAACTGCTGAACGCGCATGGCTGTGAATTCAACGTGGTGATGGGGCTGTGCATTGGCCATGACAGCCTGTTCTTCAAATATGCCAACGGATTGAGCACGGTGCTGGTGGCGAAGGATCGTGTTCTCGGGCACAATCCGGTCGCGGCGTTGCACCTCGCGGACAGCTACTACGGTCGGCTTTGGGGGCCGGATAAGCCGCCGAAGCCACCCAAACTGCCGGTGGCGGGACGGCGCGGCGGGAGCTGATCGTTATTTCTTCCGGTCGCGTAACCTCGCCCGCGCCGCGCCGACCATGCGGTGTGGCTCATCCGTTTCGTACGCCCGCCCCATCATGCGGATTCCCGCCTGGATCGCGTCGCTGATCGGCATCGCTTCCCACTCGCGGATCAGTTCCTTTTGCAGGCGGATCGCCCGCGGCCCGGACTCGACGATCGCCGCGACCCATTCCTCCACCGCCGAGTCAAGCTTCGCCAGTGGGACGACGCGCTCCACCAGCCCCCAGTCCAAAGCGGTCGCGGCGTTGATGTTGTCCCCGGTGTAGAGCAGGACTTTCGTGCGGCCCCAGCCGATGAGTTGCGGCAACAACGCCGCCTCGACGACCGAGGGCAGGCCGATCTTCACCTCGGGCATGCCGAACACCGCGTTATCGCTGGCGACGTGCATGTCGCAGGCGGCCATCACCTCCAGCCCGGCGCCCAGGCAAAACCCGTTGACGCGCGCGATGACGGGCACTGGCAGGTCGCGCAGCACCCGGCACATGGTATGGATCTGGGTCAGGAAGGCGCGGGCGGTTTCGGGATTCAACGCCTCGAGTTCCAGCAGGTTGGCGCCGCCAATGAACGATCGCTCGCCTTCCCCCGTCACGATCAGGCAACGCAGATCGGGATCGGTGGCGGCCTCCCGCACCGCTTCGATGAATGCCGCGATGACGCCGGACGAGAGCGAATTCAGCCGCGCCGGATTGTTGATCGAAACGGTGACGACATGGCCGTGCGCGCCGCGGCGATCGACGCGAAGGATTACCGCTCCACCGTCCTGAGATTGGGTCATGCGCCGGGTCCCTCCGTCGTTTCGCCGCCTGAGCACGGCGACGTCATCGTGCACCGAGACATGGTGCGAGCCCAGACCTCAGCCGATCCGACTGGACATGCGTCAGGTCCACGCTGGCGGTCATCGGCGCGCCTCGCGGTTTGGCGTTGCCCTGAAGCCAGAGCAGGTGCCCAGTACCGTCGACCAACGGGCGCAGGACGGCGGCGAGCTTGCGCAACGGGCCGGGTTCGCGGCGCGACGCGTCTACCTCGAGCGCGAACGCTTCGGAGGCGCCGGACGGTACCACGGACCCCGCCGCGGTGAAACGGTCATTCGCCTTGGTGCGCGCGCCGCTCGTCTGCAATTGCGTCAGCGGTCCGGCATGCGCGTCCGGTCCCTCGAACGGATCGAAATCGAAGACGGCATGCAACTGTTCGTACTCAGGTATCTCCAACACCACCGCCAAAACCCCCGTGACGGTCGGTCCTTGGTTCGATGAGCAGAAGAAACGAAAACGCACTGGCCGTGTGTCGGTGCCGGTCCGCGCCACTCCGTCGAACGCGATGCCCGATGGATCCTGGACCTGTGCCTTCGCATCAAAGGCAGCGGTCACGACGCCAGCGATCAATGCCGCGGCCAGGGAATAAGGAGGGTGCCATCTGACCATGCGGCATCATCCTCATCAGCAACGTTCAGCCACTCGGATGAAACATTTTGGCGCGTGACACAACAAGCGGCGGGCTAACTGTCGCTCTCGCCGGGAGCGTTCTCCCGCTCCGCGAGTTCCAGTTGCGCGTTCAACTCCGCTCCCAGCAGCGCGGCGTAAGCGGAGACGTAGAACCACAGCATGATGCCAACCACCGCGCCGATCGAGCCATAGGTCGCGTCGAAGTTCGCCAACTTCCCCACGTACAGCGACAACACAAACGAACTCAGCAACCACAGCAATGTCGCCAGCGCCGTTCCCGGCAGCACCCATGCCCTGGGCGGCGGCTTGCGGGACGGCCCGCGCGCGTAAAGCAGCGCCAGACCCAACGCGAAAAATCCAACCACGAGGCCGAAACCCGCGATCTGGATCAGCGCGGCACTGAAGTCCGACAAGCCGGAGAACTGGATCAGCCGCGGCAACACCAGCAGTGTGGCGATCGCCAGCACCATGCAAACCACCGCGCTGAGCGTCACCGCGAGGCCAATCAACTGGAACTGGAAAAACGGCCGCCGCTCGGTCGTGTCATAGGCGACGTTCATCGCCGACAACACCGCTTTCGAGGCGGACGCGCTGCTCCAGAACGACACCAGGAAGGCGATGCCCAATCCGACCGTGAGATGCCCGCGCGGTTGCGCGACCAGTTGCATCACGCGATCCTCGATCAGCGCGTAGGCCGGGACCGGCAGCAGGTTCCGCAGGACCGCGAGCTGGGGCACGACGCTGCCGGGATCGAACAACAACCCGTAGACCGAAATCAGCATGGAGATCGCCGGGAACAGCGACAACGTGGCATAGAATGCGCATCCGGCGGCGGCGAGCGATACGTGGTCGCTGGTGCTGGCGTTGATGGTCTGCAGAGCGATGGTCCGCCAGGTCGTGGATGGCTTACTCAGACGACGGTCCTCCTGTTGGATGGCGGCCATTGTTGCCTTTGAGCCAGCCGCTTGCGACCCTGGCAGGATACGAAAGGAGAGACCATGCCCAAAGGTTTCCTGTACGCCGAATTCGAGAAATATCGCGAGAAGGTCGCCGCGGTGTCGGCATCGTTCGGCGGCCGCTATGTCGTGCGGCGGGCCGAACCGGTTGCGCTCGACGAACGGTCATGTGCTGTTGCTGACCGGCGCTGACGGCGGGTAGCGCGGTGCCCGTGCACCGTGCACCGCGCCGCGGGTCGTGATATAAACATCTTGAGCAATACGACGAGGACGCATCCATGCGGCGTATGACGTTGGACGTGGAAGCCGGCCAGGTGTCGGCCGAGTTGGCGCACCGTGGCATTCCGCCGCGGGCGAAGGTTCACGTGCTGGTCGAAGTTCCCGACGACACAGACCCGCCGATGGCCGCCCTCGCCGAGGCCGGCGGCGCGTTCGACTTTTTCGCCGATGAGCCAGACCTGTACACCGATGCGGATATCATCGAACGGTTCCGCTAAGTGTTTGAGTTCGGTACCATTGCTCTCGCGCGGTTCCCGTTCACCGATCTGTCAGGCGACAAGAACCGGCCCGTCCCGATCGTCTCGCGCGACAACGACCGGCGCGCCGACGTGGTGGTATGCTTCATCACTTCGGTTCCGCGCACAGGTCCGGATCTGGCTGTCATTGACGCAACGGCGGGCACGGGTCTGAAGGTTCGTTCAACGATGCGCTTCGACAAGTTGGCGACGCTCGAAAAATCGGTGATCACGGGCCGTCTTGGTAACGCGACCGCCGATTGGTTGGCGGTGCAAAAGGCAACCTTTTACGGCGTCTTTGGTTTCGACCCCTGAAAGCCATGCGAACGCGACTCAACGCGCCTCTCCAATCATCAGAAGATCTCACCCCACCGGTGAGCGCGGACGGCGGATAATATCGAGGAGACAACAAATGCCACAACCGCTTCGTCTCGGCGCGGTCTACGACTTCCGCAATCCGCCCGAGTCCGGGATGACAACGCCCGACTTCTACGCCGCGATCATGGAGCAGGTGACGTGGCTCGACGGACTCGGCCTCGATCTCGTGTGGTTCACGGAACATCATTTCATTGCGGATGGCTATCTGCCGTCGTGGATCCCGGTCGCCTCGGCGATGGCGGCGCGCACGCGGCACGCGCGGTTTTCCTGCGACGTGTGCCTGCTGCCGTTCAACCATCCGATCCGGCTGGCCGAGGACCTCGCCGTGCTCGACAACCTCAGCAACGGGCGGGTCGAGATCGGCGTCGGCATGGGCTACGCGCCGCATGAGTTCCGCGGCTTCGGACTGCCGGTGTCGCGGCGGCTGTCGCTGACCGACGAAGGGCTCGCGGTGCTGCGCCACGCCTTCACCGGCGAGACGTTCAGCTTCCACGGCAAGCGTTACGACTTCACCGACGTGAAGATCACGCCCCGCTACGTGCAACCCGGTGGTCCGCCGCTATGGGTCGCCGCTTTGGCCGAACCGGGCGCACTGCGGGCGGCGCGCTTCGACACCAATCTGCTGCCGCAAGGGCCGCCAGCCCAGACGCTCGATCCGTGGCGGGAGGCGCTGACCGGGTCGGGCCGGGATCCGGCGAACTACCGGGTTGGCATCATCCGGCCGTGCCTGGTGACGGACGATCCGGAGCGCGACTGGCCTTTGGTCCGCGCCGGCGAGCGCCGCCGGATGGAGGTCTACAGCCGGTTCCGCGAGGAAGCCGGCGGTCATGGCGGCGTCGCCGGGATCACCCAGGAGGCGCGCATTCCGCAGACCTGGATCGTTGGGAATGTCGATCATTGCGTGCACGAACTCGCCGCGTTCATTCGCGAATATGGGCTGACGGATATCGTCACCTGGGCCGTGCCACCGGGCATGCGGCCGGAGCAAATGAACCACAGCCTGGAACGTTTCACGCGTGATGTGGCGCCGCGATTGCGGGCGATGTTTCCCGGACGGGCCATGCGCCGCGACGTCTGATCGCGTCACGGCCGGGTCAGGCCCGATGTGCTCCGGCCTGACGGTCGAACGTCATTGGGCGCTCCCGTCTCACGCCGCCTCGCGTCTGCCAGCTTCAGGACGCGGCCACGAGCACCCGCGCGCTACCGGCACGGTGCAGCAACAAACTGGCGGGTGAGAGCAACAGATAACAGGCCGCGCCAATCCACAGGCTCGCGTTGATGGAAAATGCGATACTCACGCCAACCGCGAGCCCCGCGGCAAGCACGCCGGCCGCGCCATTGATAGCCCAGAACCATGGCGTCGGCCTGGTGTCGATCGCGTTCACCAGCCGCATGCCGGTCGGGAAGCCGAATCCCATCAGCAGTCCGGATGGCACGATGGCGGTGAGTGCGGCGAGGGCTCGTGTCGTCAACGCGCTGCCTTCGAACGCGCGCACCAGGGCCGGGAACCAGAACGCCAGGAGCACAACGAAAATCGCCAGTAACGAAGCCCAGAAAACGAGTTTGCCAGGCGTGTCGAGTTGCCACCGCTCCGAGATCATGCTGCCGATACCGGTGGACAGGATGATGCTGAACAGTCCGATGGCAAGTCCGTAGACCGGATGGCCGAGGAACAGCGACACGCGCTGAATGATGCCGATTTCGATGAACATGAAGCCGAGCCCGATGAGCGCGAAATAGAGCGTACCCAAAACCGCCAGCGAGGGCCGCGCCTGCCGCAGCGCCGGGAGGCTCGGCAGGATCATCGTGACCAGGACAAGAACCGCTGACAGCACAACGATGAGGCCAATCGTCTTGATCGCCTGGAAATTGCCGCGGATCACGCCATCCGGCGCGGCCTGCGCGGTTCTGATCGACTGCAGATCGGTCAGCAGAAGCTGGTTGAAGAAGAACGGCCTGTCGTCGGTGGGTGCCGAGAAGTCGATGTGGTATTCGTGGGTCAGCAACTCAAGGTCGTCCGGGCCGCGCGCTCGCAGGATACGCCCCAGCACCGGAGCCGCGACCTCGTGATCGGGGCTGACCAGCTCGGTAAATCCCAGGTCGGCGGTCGCCGCGTGCAATTGTCTCAGTTCATCGGCGGAAAACGGCGCATTGCCGACGATGATCGTCGCCAGGTGGGATGTTCCGGCCAGGAAGATCCGTGCTTCGGGATCTTTGACCCCCCGCGCGCGCAGCGTGGTCGCCGCGAGGCTTAGCAATCGGCCCGTCTCGGCGATATCGCGCGGGTTGTACCACCGCGAGACTGTCAGCACGCCATCCGGGGTCAGCGCATCGAGAAAATGCTCCCACCCCTCAACCGTGTACAACCCGTTCTCGGAGTGCGAGAAAGCGCCGGCACCCGTGGCGGCCCAGGTGTCGATGAGACTCATTTCGATGAGGTTGAAGCGCGCGGTGGTGCCGGCGAACCAACTCCGTGCCTCATCGACGAAGAGATGCGTGCCGGGCAGATCAACGAGATGGTTGTAGTCACGAAACCTGGTATTCAACCAATCGATAAAGACAGGATTTAGTTCGACGCCGGTCACGTCCTCGAAGCCGAACAGATGCGCCGACAGCAGATCGCGGCCGCCGCCGACGCCGATGACGGCGGATCGCCCGTGGTGCCGGATCACGTATGCGAGATTGGTCACATCGTATTTCAGGAACCCGATCGTGGCGACATCGCCGTTGAACCGGTACATCGTCGTGCCCGCCGAACCGTCGATATTCATCTTTCGCTGCGATACCTGGACCGCGGGCATTTTCGCCGACGCTCCCCACATGACGGGAAGGCCGGTGAATTCCTGCTCGGCCCTGACGCGAGAATACGAGTTCCATCTCTCGGCCGCCGGAAGCACGTTCTCGACCTGATCCTTCACCAGCACCGGCGCGATCCCGCGCGGCTGGATCGCCGTGTTGAACCCGGTCAGCGCGGCGAGCAGAACCGCCAACATCACGGGATGCCGCGCGATGAACCAGCGGCTGACGGAAAGTTCGGCCAGAGAGCGATCGGGACCCCGCCGCCACGCGGCGTTGAAACAGGCGGAGGCGATCGCGCCGATGGCGCCGACGGCGAACAGCGCGGACACACCATCCAGCCAGGTCATCAACCCGAGCGCGATCAGGCATCCCGCCGAGGCGCCGAGCAAATCGATCCCATAAACGAGGCCGACCGGCCAGGGGCTCCGCGTCAGCGCCAGCGAGATCGCCATGCCGGCGAGAAAATATGGCGGGATGATCACCAGGATGAGCTTGAGCCAGACCAGCATCAGCATCCCGGTGGTCATCCCGCTCAGAACCACGGAAGTCACCAGGGACAATGTCGAGCCCACCACCGCGATGGCGAATGCCACGCCAATCCACGACAGATGCTCGAGCAGGCGTTGCGGCGGGAATGCAGCGGCTTTGAAATAAACGAACAGCGATCCCGCGGTCATGCCGAACATCGCCATGCTGATGGCGAAGAATGCGAGGTGGTACCACGCTATCACCGACAGCATCCGGGTCTCGATGATCTGCAACATCAGAACGCACATGCAAATCAGGAAAAGGCCGGCAAGAAAAAGCGTTCGGCGCATGCGCAATCCAATCGATCGCTGGGGAAACCATGGCCGGCCGCGCGACGCAGGCGTGACCGGACAATTCCCAATTGGTCCATCAAGCAGGGTACGGTTTAGCTATTTCATGGTGGATCACAAGACAGCGCGCGGGTTGGCGATGTCATGGCGCCAGACGGTCGAGGCACTGGTCAGCGTCCAACCGCGACGCGCCGCGTCCCCTGGGCGGCCCATGCCAGCTTCGAGGCGCGGTTGTGGGCGTGGCAGATCGCCACCGCCAGCGCGTCCGCCGCGTCCGCTCGCCGGATCAGCGCGCCCGGCAGCAGCCGGCGGACCATCATCTCGACCTGGTCCTTGTCCGCGCCACCCGTCCCCACCACCGCCTTCTTGACAGTTTTGGCGCCGTATTCGGTGACCGGCACCCCCGCCAGAGCCGGCGCCAGCAGCGCCACGCCGCGGGCATAGCCCAGTTTCAGGGTCGCGGCGCCGTTGCGGTTGACGTAGGTTTCCTCGACCGCCGCCTCATCCGGGCGCAGCCGGTCCAGCAGCGCCATCAGCGCGTCGTGCAGGATTTTCAGCCGCTCCGGCACCGGTTCGGCGCTGTCGGTGGCGATCACGCCGTCGCCGATATGGCGCAGCCGGTTGCCGTCCACGTCGATCACCCCCCAGCCGGTGAACCTCAATCCGGGATCGAGGCCGAGCAGCCTGACCATGTGCGAATCCAGTCCCCGTTGTGGCAACCGGCTGATATAAGCCCTCCGCACAGTGTTTGTCGCATACCGGGAAAGCGAATGCTTCGATGAAGATTTGCGTGGTTACGCCCTACTACCAGGAAAGCCTTGAGTGGCTGTTACACGCCCACGCGAGCGTCAAGTCGCAGACCATCGAGGCCCGCCACATTTTGGTATGCGACGGTGCGCGGCCGGCGCAAATCCCCGACTTTCAGGGCACGCATATCGTGCTGCAGCGGAACTACCGCGACTACGGCAACACGCCGCGGCTGATTGGCTGCTATAATGCGATCACCGCGTACGATGCCGATGCGATCGCCTTCCTCGACGCGGACAACTGGTATTATCCAGACCATCTTAAGTCGCTGTCGGTGCTCGCGGCGAACACCCAACTGGGCGCGGTCGCCTCGGCGCGGATGCTGCACCGGCTGGACGGCACGCCGATGATGAAATGCCCGACGGTGGATGGCGGGGCCTATATCGACACCAGCTGCCTGATGGTGTTGCGCCCGGCGTTCCGGCATCTGATCGCCTGGGTGCTGGAGGGTCAGGATACCGCGGCGGAGACGGATCAGTTCCTCTGGCGGCTGCTGCGGGAATCCGGCGTGCCCATGGCATTCGTGGACCGGCCGACGGTCGCGTACCGGACGCGGCATCAGGTGCATTACGATCAGGCGCGGGAGGCAGGGCCGCCCGGCGCGGTCTTGCGCGTGGACTTGCACGGGGAACGGTATCAGTAGGTCCG
>CALFNB010000418.1 GCA_937902425.1 uncultured Acetobacteraceae bacterium
CGAGGTCCATCGCGCCGCCCATGCCCTTGACCATCTTGCCCGGGATCATCCAGTTCGCGAGGTCGCCGTTCTCCGCCACCTGCAGCGCGCCGAGGATCGAGATGTCGATATGGCCGCCGCGCACCATGGCGAAGCTGGCGGCGCTGTCGAAGAAACTGGTGGTCGGCAATGTGGTCACGGTTTGCTTGCCGGCGTTGATCAGGTCGGCGTCTTCGTCGCCCTCGAACGGGAACGGGCCCATGCCGAGCATGCCGTTCTCCGAGTGCAACTGAATCGCGATGCCGTCCGGCAGGTGATTGGCCACCAGCGTCGGGATGCCGATGCCGAGATTGACGTAGAAACCGTCGCGCAACTCACGCGCCGCGCGGGCGGCCATCTGATCACGGGTCCAGGCCATGGTCGCGGTCTCCTCAGTAGCGTTTGCGCACGGTGCGCTGCTCGATACGTTTTTCGACTGACTTCAGCGGAACGATCCGGTTGATGAAGATGCCGGCGGTGATGATGTGGTCGGGGTCGATCTGGCCGGCGCCGACAACCTCCTCAACTTCCGCCACGACCATGGTGGCGGCGGTGGCCATGATCGGATTGAAGTTCCGCGCGGTCATCCGGTAGATCAGGTTGCCCTCGGTGTCGGCCTTCCAGGCATGAATGACCGCCAGATCGGCCCACAATCCGCGCTCCATGACGTAGGTGCGGCCGTCGAACTCCTGGGTTGGCTTGCCTTCGGCGACTTGGGTGCCGACACCGGCGGCGGTGAAGAACGCCGGAATGCCCGCCCCGCCGGCGCGGATGCGTTCGGCGAGCGTGCCTTGCGGGTTGAATTCGATCTCCAGTTCGCCGGCGAGGAATTGCTTCGCGAAGGTGGCGTTTTCGCCGACGTACGAACTGATCATCTTCTTCACCTGCCGCGTATGCAGCAGCAAGCCCAGACCAGCGTCGTCGATGCCGGCGTTGTTGGAGATGATGGTCAGGTCCTTGACGCCGGACGCGCGGATCGCCTCGATCAGCGCCGAGGGGATGCCGCAGAGGCCGAACCCGCCGGACATGATGGTCATGCCGTCGCGCAATTCGCCGGCGAGCGCCGCCTCTGAGTCCGGGTAGATCTTGTTGACCGCCATGAACGTCCCTTTCGCCAACCGCGCGGACTTAACCGCGCGATTGGGGGTCCCGCAAGCCCCGAATGCGTGCCCGGTCACGCTGTCCCGCATCCTTGGGGCTGGCGTCTGTCATCCTTGGGCTTGAGCCTACACCTTGAGCGAAACCGGCGCGGGGGTGCGACCGGGGCTCAGCAAGCAAGTAAGCAAGGCTGTAACAGGCAGGACGCGAAGGCCACTGGAGCACACGAAGCAGGCAAGATTGGCGCTTTGCGCGGTATCGGGACGGACGCCCGCGCGAAGCGCCCCAAAATCTTTCTTCGTGTGCTCCAGTGGCCTTCGCGACCTGCGTGTTAAAGTCTTGCTTACCTGGTCGCGGACCGATACGGCGCTATCACAACTTTTCAGCGGCCAGCGCCAGGATCCGGGCGGACTCAGCCGGGCGGACTCAGAATGTGTGACCCTTGTTTGGCTCGAGCCGAAGATCTTTCCCGGCACGCACCCAGCCAGTCGCTGTCGCGCGGTGGCCGATGCTCGCGTCGAGCCCGAGCACGACATTAAGGACGTCGTGTCGCTATCGTCTTCTCAGCTATTGACCAGCACATTCTCCGGTCGCGGCGGAATTTCGCCGCGCTCCACACGCAGCACCTGGCGGGTGATCATTTCGTTCGTCGGCGCGGCGACGCCGGCCCGCGCGCCCTCGCTGGCGATGAACCCGTTCATCAGTTCGATCTCGGTGCGGCGGCCCTTCGCCATGTCCTGCGCCATCGAGGGGCGCTGATACGGCGCGCGCAGGTCCTCACCGCTGCCGCCGACCATCAGCGTTTCGATCTCGGCGGTCGCCGCCTTGTCGCCTTCCATCGCGCGGGCGAGACTCTCCGGCGGCAAGGTTCCGATCGACCCGAGTTTGTAGCCGAGCTTCTGGCCGACGCGGACCGACTCACCGCCAAGCGCGATGCAAACCCGGCGCACCGCGTCGTGCCGGTCGCGTTCGTTGCCGCCCATGCCGGTGGCGGCCGAGACGCCGTTGCGCATGGCGTTGACGCAAAGCTTGGTCCAGCGCTCCCCCCACAGATTGTCGGTCGCCTTCGCGGTATCGCAATCGTTCATGATCGCGGCGAGTTCGCGAGACCGTTTCGTGATCAAACCGGATGGCTCGCCGACATAGAATGAGGTGACCTGAAGCCGTTTCGCATAGCCGCGGCGAATGTGTCCCGGCTCGTACAGATCGACGCCGACGCCGCCGCCGACGATGATGCCCAATGTGCGGCCCCAACCGGCGACTGAGGCGACGCGTTCCTCATTCACGCAGTTCTGCATCGAGACGATGATGCCGTCAGCGGACAGATATTGTTTGATCAGCTGGCAGGCCCAGATCGTGTCGTACGACTTGACCGAGATCAGCGCGATGTCGATCGGCCGTTGTTTGGCGAATTGCTGGGCTTCAGTGATGTGGATCGCCGGAACCTTGACAGTCTTTCGCTCCGCCTCGGTCATGCCATGGAGGTTCATGCCGTTGGCGCGGATCGCCTCGACATGTTCGGGCCAGAAGTCGACCAGCGTCACGTCATGGCCGGCATGGTACAGGCTTGAACCGACATAGCCTCCGACGGCGCCGGCACCCACGACGGCGATACGCTTCTTCATCCCGTGCTCCTCCTGGATCGATGGGGATTTTAACGGGATCAGCGGTTGGGGCAAATGCGGCCCTCGCGACGACGGACCATGCAGCCGGCAGTTCAGTGTGAAAGGATCGTCGTCACCAGATCGATGACCGATTCGACCAGGCCATCGGGGGCTTTGGCGAGATAGCGAACGTGGCGTGCCGCGTAATCGATGCTCTTGGTCCGGTCAGCGAGCACAACTCCTTCAACCTTGCCGCCGAGAGGGATCGGTACCTCGAACGGCCAGCCTCGCCGCGTGCCGGTAATTGGTGCGGCGAAGACATGGCCGGTCAGGTCGTTAAATGTACGTTCTGAGATCACCAACGCCGGCCGTTCGCCGGATTGTTCGCGGCCAACCCGCGGATCGAGGACGACCCGCACGAAATCGCCCCGCGCCGGCACATAGCCGGCCCTCGCCGTCATATGATCTCCCGGCCCACTGGTGGTCCGAAATCGATTGGATCCGGCCGGTTTTCCGGTTTGCATCGAGCCAGCAGATCAGCCAGCTTTGGGCGGCCGCGCCGGATCACCAGGTGATCGCCCTCGACCACCACATCGACCTGCGCACCCTCTTTCAATCCCACTTGCTCCAGCATCGGCTTCGGCAGCCTTACACCGATGCTGTTGCCCCATTTTTGTAACGTGACCGGCACGCCAGCCTCCAGCTCCATGCGAGGGATATACATAATATATCCCTGCGGCGGCTCAACCACGTTTAAGCGACACGCCGGCCGGCGTTGGTGCGCACTGATCCGGCCTGACGCACCCGCGTCTTGCCGGGTCCGCCGGCCGATCGTGGGTCATGATATGTGACGCGACGAAATCAACCGGCGCCGGCAGACCTGTCCGCGAACCGCGCGCCTGGTGGTGGCGGATTTTCCGGCGGTCCGGCGAAGCATTGTGCCAGGCTCATCCAGATGCGCGCCGGTTCGCCGGTGACGTTCAGGTTTGTGTCCGCGACGTTCCGTGTCTGCGTGACGACCTGGCAGAACGCCAGCGCATCGCCCTCGACCGCGTTTTCCGGCGTTGGATCGTTCCACTGCCAAATCGCACCCGATGGAGCGGTCAGCCGCACATAGGGCGCGGGTCCCGGGACGGGTCGCTGACGATTGGCGAAAGTCCAGCCATACGTGCGAACGCCGATTTCGGCGATGTTACGCAACCGGTCCGTTGGCGTGCGCGTCCGGCCCATCAGATCGTAGATCGCCTGACCGTGAGCCCAGGTCTCCATTTGGCGAGCGGTGGTGAACATGCGGACGCCCATGTCGGGACCTGCCCATTTCAGTCGCGTGTCTGGCGGTAGCGCCGATAGTTGCTCGCTGAGATCAGCCATCTGCTGGTACCAACGTTCGAGCAGGCGGCGACCGGCGAGATCGCCAAGATGACGGTTCGCCGCCCGCACCCGGGTCAGGCCTTGGTCGAGCAGTGCCTGGCGCTCGGCGCGGAACTTCGCGAACCGCGCCGGCCCCGCGACCGAGGCCGCCGCCATCAGGTCGCCGTCGTGCAAATGCCGTACGATGTCGTTGACGGTCCATTGTTTGAACAGCGTGGCGCGGTCCCAGTCGGCGTCGGTCAACGTGACGAGCAGCTTGTGCAATTCGTCCGCTTCGGCGCGGAAATCAGCGGCTTGTGGCAGCATGGATCAAAACTCCGTCGCGCGCGTGCGTCTGGTCGAAGGCGAGCATACCAGGAACGGCGGCTCGCGCGATCCGGTCGGTCATGGGTCTGCTCGCTCCGGTCGCTGGCGTAATACCAGCGGCCCTTGTGGCCGACTCATTGAGTTATACTCCGTCGTGGCCCAGCCTGGCCGATCTCCGGGGTCTTGGTCCGATGCGTATTCGATTCCATATGGCCGTCCGCATCATTACAATATCGTGAGCGATGTCCTGGTCAGGTGATACGACGTGCACAAATCGTGGCGCTGAACCGTCACTGTACTCCGGTGTTGGGATGGTGGCGCCTGAACGACGGCAAGTAAGTTTTCCAACACGGAGAAGGCACGGAAAGGACAGGGATTTTCACGGAACAGGAAGTGCGGCGCTACGTGCGGAGGTTCGATCATACTCCGCTCGAAGCATCCAAATTCCTGCCTTTCCGTGAGAATCCGTGCCTTTTCCCGGTCTTCTCCGCGCTAAAGTCTTGCTTTCTTTCGGCCGGCGAACCAACCGATGAACACCAAAGACGCACACCTGAATTTAAGATGTGTGAATCTTACGGGGTCAGGATGCGCCGTCGCCAGGCTTTCTGCCACAAATCCGGACTTTTGGGTTTCACCGCGACCGACTGACCGGCGTCGATCACGTTTTCGCCAGCGACCCCGCGTGGCACTTTCGACCAAACCGTTCCCGCCCAGATCGCCTGGGCGAGCACGCCCGAACTCGCCACCAGCGGGCTCGGCGCCGACGCCTTTCCTGGGCTGTCCGCCCGGCTTCGCATCTCCAGTTTCGCCGAGGCCGGGGGCCGCCTGTTCGCCGCGATTGGCCAACAAGTATGGGTTCGTCAGGATGGTCCCCGGCCCAACTGGCAACGATTGTACACCAACCCCAGTCCGCACTATTCGCAAACGGGGTTGCGCGGGCTGACCACCGTGACGGACCCCGGCAAGCAAGAGTTCCTGCTCGCCGCGGTTGAAAGCAATGCCAGCCGAATCGTCCGCATCGATCCGTCGACCGGAGCCGAAACGATCGACCTGGATCTCGCGCATCTGCTCGACACAGCGTGGGGAACACGGGTCAGCTATGTCATCGCCACCTACAACGACATGACTCGTCTGCCACGCACCTCCGGAGGAGACGACCTGCTGATCGGTCTCGAGGCGTTCATTCCGCCGGCGTCACCGAGACCGCCCGGTCACACGGTTCACGACGTGGTCCACGGTCTGGAAGCCGGCGCCTGGTTCCTGATCCGGCATCCGGGCGGCCAGTATGAACTGCGCCAGGTCACCGCCCGCTTTCCGAAGATCGGTCAGAACCTTGTCGCGGCACGAACCTTCGCCGTATCCCCGTTCCCGGCTGAGGCGAAAGTGGTCTATGTCGGTGGCTACGATGCCAATGACGCTCCGGCCCACGACACCGCCGGGATCGCGCGTGGTATCATCGACCCCGCGCGTTGACCGAACCATGGCGGTCCGCTGTCGTGAATTCACGATTTGGCGCATTCGTGCTTTCGTCACCGCGGCAAGTTCCAATCCGTAACGGATGCGAATCTCCGGTTGGCGGCTTGCCAGACAATCACCGCCGCCAGCACGGTTTGCGCGCCTCGGCGAGCGCCTGCGACCGGCTGATCCCGATATCGCGCAACGAACGTTCGTCGAGTTGTTCCAGCACCCGGCGCTGATGCCACCTCGCCGCGACAGCGCGAATCCAGCCGAACCACCCTTGGCCCGCCACCCGGCCTGGCCGCGTGCGAAACGCCAGATCCGACAAAACGGGGAAATCGAGTTGAATACGCGTCGCCATCAAAACGCTCCTGTTCGGGTGTTGCCTCAATATGGTCGCCGCTCGTTTCGCGATCCCGCTTTAATGCTTCGCTCAACGACGAAGCGTCCGAGCTTGCCGCGACAGTTGACCGAACGCATATTCGACACATGACAATCGACTCAGGTGGCATGGCGGCGGTCGCGGCGCTGATTGGGGATACCGCCCGGGCGCGGATGCTCGATGCGTTATCCGACGGGCGGGCACTGACCGCCGGCGAACTCGCTTTCACCGCGAGCGTGACCCCGTCGACGGCGAGCGCTCATCTCGCGCGGCTGCTGGACGGCGGACTGCTCGCGGTCCTCCGGCAGGGCCGGCACCGCTATTACCGGTTGGCATCGCCACGTGTCGCCGACATGATCGAACAGATCATGCTGGTCGCGGCGGTGGACGGCCCGCCGCGGTACCGGCCGCGTTCTTCGCGAGACGACGATTTCGCAATGGCCCGTTCGTGTTACGACCATCTGGCGGGACGGCTCGGCGTCGCCATCGCGGATGCGATGCTTCGCGGCGATTACCTTATGCTGGACGACGACGCTGGCGCGATAACCTCGAAGGGCGCCCACTTCCTCACGGAATTCGGTGTCGACACCACACTGACCGGACGTCGCGTGTTCTGCCGGCCTTGCGTCGACCGGACCGAGCGGCGGCCGCATCTGGCCGGTGTCCTTGGCGCCAAACTCGCCTGCCGATGTTTCGAACTTGGTTGGGTTCAGCGGCTGCATGACAGCCGCACGCTGAAGGTCACGGACGCGGGTCGCAACGGCTTGCGCGAAACGTTCGGCATTGAATTCGCGGGCCTCGCGAAGCCCGATAAGATCGCCGCGTAACGCTGAAACCATTTCGATGCTGACGCGCCTGGCCCAGACATTCCGGTGAGGAACGGCCGCGCCGGGCACTGTCGCATCAGAACTCACCCGTCCCGATGATCCAACCCGATATCCAGCACCTGCGCGCTGTGCGTCAGCCATCCCACCGACAACAAATCCACGCCCGAGGCCGCGATCGCCGGCGCCGTCTCCGGCCGAATGCGGCCCGACGCCTCGGTGATCGCGCGGCCGTCAACGATCGACACCGCCTCCCGCAGCAGGTCAGGTCCCATGTTGTCCAGCAGCACGGCGTCGACACGCAGCGTCATCGCTTCCCGTAATTGATCGAGCGTATCGACCTCCAGTTCGATCTTCACCAGATGCCCAACCCCGGCACGCGCCCGCTCAACCGCCGGCTTCACCCCGCCGGCGATGGCGACGTGGTTGTCCTTGATCAGCACGGCATCATCGAGGCCAAACCGATGATTCGATCCGCCGCCCACCCGCACCGCGTATTTCTGCGCCGCCCGCAAACCCGGCATCGTCTTGCGCGTGCAGCAAACCCGCGCCTTCGTCCCCTCGATCGCATCCGCGATGCCGCGCGTCGCCGAGGCCACGCCGCTGAGATGCGACAGGAAGTTCAACGCCACCCGTTCCCCGGTCAGAATGCCGCGCGCCGGACCCGTTACGGTTGCGATCAGATCCCCCGGCTTCAATCGGCTGCCATCCGGCAACGACACGTGACACTCGATGCGCGGATCGATCAGCCGGAACGCCCATAGCGCGAAATCCAGTCCCGCCACGACGCCCGGTTGCCGCGCCACCAGCGCGCAGGTGGTCCGCGCGTCAGCCGGAACGATCGCGTCCGTGGTGAGGTCTCCGGCGCGGCCGAGATCCTCCAGCAGTGCCGCGCGCACGGCGGGTTCGATCATGATCGCCGGCAGGGGTGGGATGGTCATCGTAGCGGCTCCTTGGTTGGTGGCGGGGGACACTATGACCACACCCATGGCCGAAGTGAATCGGACGCAACTCCGCCGCGCTCATCATGCCGGTCTCCTTCGACAGGCCCGCGCCTCAGCGCGCGGCTATATATGCGGTCAGGTCGGCCTCACGGGTTCTCCGCGATACCGCTCAGAACCGCTTCAGCACCAACATCGAACCATTCCGCCGCCGCGGCGGCGGCGGGACGCCGGTCAGACCACCGCCAACATGCGCTCGACGGAGCGGCGGGCGGCGAAAGCGAGGTCGGAGGGGATCGTTACCTCATGCGTCATCGTCTCCAGCGAGCGGCGGATTTTCGGCAGCGTGATGCGCTTCATGTGCGGGCAAAGATTGCACAGTTTGACGAAGGTCACCGATGGATGATTGATCGAAACGTTATCCGCCATCGAGCATTCCGTCAGCAGCACGACCCGCGCCGGCTTCTCGCGCCCGACGTAGTTCGACATGTCGGAGGTGGAACCGGTGAAGTCCGCCTCGGCGACCACATCCGGCGGGCATTCCGGATGAGCAAGGATAATGACGCCCGGGTAATCCTCCCGCAGCGCGCGGACTTCACTGGGCGTGAAGCGTTCGTGCACCTCGCAGTGGCCGGCCCAGGCGATGATTTTGACACGGGTTTTGGCGGCGACGTTCTGCGCGAGGTATTCGTCGGGCAGCATGATCACCTCCGGCACGCCGAGGGATTCCACGACCCGCTTCGCGTTGGCGGAGGTGCAGCAGATATCCGACTCGGCCTTCACGGCGGCGGAGGAATTCACGTAGGTCACCACAGGCACGCCGGGATGTTTTTGCCGCATCAGGCGCACATCGGCGGCGGTGATCGACGCGGCGAGCGAGCAGCCGGCCTCCAGGTCCGGGATCAGCACCGTCTTGGCCGGGTTCAGCATCTTGGCGGTCTCCGCCATGAAGTGCACGCCCGCGAGCACGATCACGTCGGCGTCGACGGTCATCGCCTCCCGCGCCAGCGCGAGGCTGTCGCCCACGATGTCGGCGACGCAGTGGAAGATCTCCGGCGTCTGGTAATTATGCGCCAGGATCACGGCGTTCCGTTGTTGCTTCAGTTTCAGGATCGCGTCGATGTCGTCGGCGAACACCGGCCATTCGATCGGCGGGATGACGGATTTCACCCGCTGGTAGAGCGGCGCGGTGCGTTCCAGTGCGGCGGCCATGGACATGGCTTGCTCCTCCAACTTATGCTCTGAATGAGCATTTCAGTGCTTATGCTAGACCTGAGTATAAGTTTGTCAAGCACCTTTTGTTGGGGGCTTCAGGCAACGTCGCATGCGCCCTGAACGGCCCAATGGGGTGACGGCGCCATGCGTTCCGCGCGACCCCATCTGACGCACATTTTGCTGGCCCCGTGGCCCGGTCGTGGCATAGCGTTGACTGCTGGTCATCCCACGGAGGCCGGATGCAAACGCGAGTGCTCTGCCAAATGGTTGTCGCGGGCTTGCTTGGCGGCTATTGCCCGCCGCTTGGCGCGGAGCCGCCCGAGGGGGCGGACATGTCGCTCGCGCCCTGGTTCAAAAGCCTGCGACAGCCGCGGACAAATCAATCCTGCTGCGACATGGCGGATTGCCGACGGGTCCAATACCGCACGGCGGGCGACCACTTTCAGGCGTTTATTGGAGATGAGTTCCCCCGCTGGACGAACGCCCCGCACGCCTGGGTCGATGTGCCCAATGCGAATGTGCTGCACCGATTGGACAATCCCACCGGGGAGGGGATCGCCTGCTGGTTCCAGGGGCAGGTGCTTTGCTTCATTGAAGGCAATGGCACATGAGGCCCGCGGGCGGTTCTTAAGCCGACCGCACCAGCGGCAACTTGCTGCCCACGACCGAGCGTTCCGCCAGCACCTCGCGCCGGAACCGGAACAACTTCGCCGGCCGGCCGCCGGTCTCGGTCGCCATCTCCCCGGTTTCCTCCACGAGGTCCTGCTGGTCGATCAACCGGCGGAAGTTTTGCTTGTGCAATAAACTTCCCGCCAGCGCCTCCACCGCCCGCTGCAATTGCAACAGCGTGAAACTGGGCGGCATCAGTTCGAACACCACCGGGCGGTACTTGATCTTCGCGCGCAGTCGGGCGATGCCGGTGGCCAGGATGCGGCGATGGTCGTGCGCCATCGGCTCGCCGGGCACCGTGCCATTGGCGCCGGCCTCCGGCACCAGCCGGGCTTCCCACAGGATTTCGTAACGCTGAAGGATCAACTCCTCGTTCCAGCGCTCGTTCTCCAGGCCGAAGTTGATCGCCACGCGGCGCCAGCGCTGTCGCCTTGTGGCCGCGTCCGAGGTGTCCTCGGTCCACGTGATCAGTCCCTGAGTGAAATGATCGTCCACCAGACTGGATGGTTTGCGACGGTCTTCCCAGGGGAAGAACCGGTACCAGTCGCGCCACCCCGCACCAGGGTCGCCCGACACCGGCGCCTCCTGCGTCAGGCCGAGATAACTCACCGAAACGATCCGCCGGTCCGAGCCGCCCGTGCGGCCGGGATCGGCGAATGTGTAGAGTTGTTCCATGTAGCCAAGCGGATGATGCGTCTGCCGCTCCACCCAGGTACGCAGGCTGGCCTGCAGCGACCGCTCGCTCGATTCGAACGGACCCGAGGGCAACGCTCGGCCTTTGTCGATCGTCAGCACGCGCGGCTGTCCGCCGGTCACCGCGACGATGACCGCTATCAGTTCGGCGGCGACGGAGGCCGCCTCATGCTCCGCGCTGAGGACTGGCATGAGCCGCTCATCGCACGCTCCGCGCCGTATCGCCAGAGGTATCAGCGTGAACGTCAGGGCGCTCCCTGAAACCCGCCAGGGGCTTTGCCCCTGGACCCCAGCAAAGGGCGAGGCCCTTTGCAATCTGTCCGGTATTATGTAGCAACCGCCACCACGGGAATGTGGCACAAAAAGCTGGCTCCGCTACCCTACGGCCATGCGGTATACCTACGCGATATCCGCGCTTCGCCACAAGCGCGCCAGACTTGCCGGAGAGATAGAGGCGGCGGAATCCCGGCTGGCGAAACAGCGGGGAAACGCTGGCCACTCTGGATGCGACGCTACGACTGTTCCATCCGGACGCGGGCCCGAGCCATATCACGTCCGTTCGGCCAATCTCGCGCGGCATTCTGTTCCGCCACGGCGAGCAACGGCGCCTCTGTCGAGAGGCGATACGCGACGCCGGGGCACCGATCCCGACCCGGCTCGTTTGCGAGTATGTGATGCGGGCGAAGGGCCTGGATGTTGGTGACAGACCCTTCCGGGCCGAGATGCTGGAAATGGTCCGGCCCGCGCTCAAACGGATGGAGGCACGCGCCTTGGTCCGGAAGATCATTGTCGAACCGGAGGTGTGGTGGGAGTTGGTGGGGGTAACAGAATGGAATGCTGCACCGCAGCGAATCGGGTAGAAAGATCGCTTGCGCGACTCGCCAACGAATCGGTAACGAACGTCCACCTGTTGTGTGATGAAATCACCGAACCGCAAGCACTTGCGATTCGGCCATGCTTCGTTCCCATGCTCTTATCAGAGAAAACTTGACGCGGAATGAAAACCTGGCCAGCTTGATCCTGGCCAAATAGAAACGGCCGCACACCGTGCCAGGTGGCGACCGCAGAAAATTGGTGACGTGCCTTTTCGTTCTTCCCTTGGCGTAGTCGGCCAGTACCCCTGTCCTAATCCGCAACACATTGTCGCGGATGCGGCTGGCTGCGTCAAGGGGTTTTTCAACCCCGCGCTCGGAGTCCCGAAGCGTCTACGACGGAGCTTAAAATGTCATTTGTTCGCGGCTGCTTTATAGCAGCCATTCCTGTAATGTTGGCTGGTTCCGCAATGTGCCAGCCAGTGCCAATCCCCGTCAGCACGATTAGCTGTGATGGCTTTAAAAAGATGTCTGATGGGTCTTGGTATGCACTGCCGAACAATCCATCATTCGACATTGGCAATAACAAAAACATGACCATGAAAGACGTAACAATCGACCGCCACTTCATGAATCTGGCGGGTGTTAACCTTGTAGATGTTTTGGAATCCAAGTGCGGGACAAAACTCTGAGCAACTATTATCTGCCCAGGGCAATCTGACCGTTTTCCGGAAGTGAGTAAATGACCTGACCATTGTCAGCCCGAAAAGTTATCGGGCCGACGATGGAGGCGCCAGAGCCTAATTCAACGCGAGTGCTCGATCCTTGGACGCCGACAAAAGCGCGCGATGAGCATGCTGCCAATACGACAGCCACTAAAAGGCGACATATTTATTCATGGCAAAACCATCCCTTTCGTGCTACTTGCGATGCACGGCCAGGGGTGGCCATATTCTCCGGCGATCGGGCGCCAACCCGACTCGTCAAATATCACACTAACAGAAATCGCAAGGCGCCGCTACGGCGCGTTTTGGCCTAAGCGGCTTTCTGCGCCCGCTGCCAATACCCGCACCAATCAACCGACGTAGCCGCCCCCATCGCCAGTTCCGAGACCCGCCGAACCTGCCGCCCGTTGTCCATCCGCCGATGATCCTCACGGAATGCCGCTTCCTGGGCATACCGTACGAGATACGCGCCCGCGATGTGGTGGTGATGCCCGATCTCGGCCCGGCGCATCCGGCTGAAGAATTCCTCGG
Organism: uncultured Acetobacteraceae bacterium; assembly: GCA_937902425.1. Classification (GTDB taxonomy): domain Bacteria; phylum Pseudomonadota; class Alphaproteobacteria; order Acetobacterales; family Acetobacteraceae; genus Rhodopila. Next base: position 12,648 of record CALFNB010000418.1, read on the forward strand.
CGCCGTTCGTGTAGACGCCACGCCCATCGGAATACAGCCTGGAATGGTCGATCCGGGAGACCTCGAACCGCCCGTGCAGGTCGTTCCATGACGCCGCTTCGTCTGCCATTAGCTTTGTGCCGGTCGCGGCGCGGTAAGCGATGAACCCCAGAGCGGCGGACTCGGACTTGAACACGGCTGGCAGCGTCCGGCCATCCCGCTCACGCATCACGACAACCACTTGGCGCTTGCCGTTCTGATTCTTCGCGAGACGGCGGTCGCGGCGATTCTCCTTTTGGTTCGCTGGCTTCACATAGCCGCCGAAATAGCCGCCATCGACCTCGACAACCTTATCGCGTCCGCCGAGCCGCATTCCCTTGAGTTCCGACGCCATGGCTTCCCGCAATTTGTGCGCCAAAACGAAGGCCGTTTTGTATTGCACGTCCAGATCCCAGCTCAGAGCCAGCGCGGACTTGCCCTTGACCTCATTGCAGAAAATCGCCGTGGCCGCGAGGTAGTTGCGGAGCGGCATCTTGTGATGCGCGAACAGAGTGCCGGATGTGATGCTGAAGTCTTTCCGGCACGCTTTGCAGCAGAAGCGGAGCGCACCCGAGGGACGACGGCATTCGTAGACGGTCGGGCATTCGCAGTGCGGGCAGAGCGCGTTGCCATCGGTCCAGCGGAGATTGCGGAACACTGTCTCGGCTTCCTCATCCGTCATGCGCAGGACGGCGCTCAGGGAGAGCGTCCGGGCCTTTGCTGACAGGAGGAAGTGTTGAGACATGAGAGCGTATCCGCTTTGAACAAAGCAAATATGATCTGATCCTGGCGACTTGTCAATCAGAAAAGATCGTATATGATTGTCTCATGTCGATTTTGATCGGAGTCGGGCATGGCGATGACGGAACGGGAAAAGGAATGGGCTGACAAAATGCGTCGGTTCATCAAGGTGGAATTGAAGCGGGCGAACGTCACCTATGCAGAACTCGCACGCAGACTGAACGAACACGGCTTGGAAGGCGAGACCGAGGCATCAGTCAACAGCAAGCTGGTCAGAGGGACGTTCTCGGCTACATTTCTAATGGCGGTGCTGGCGGTCTTGGAGATTACGGCATTGGTCCTGGCAGAGTTATAATATGGACCCAATGCTGTTCATCGCGTCGTTGGCGGGCTTAGGAATCTTTATCGTCGCACTTACCCATGCGGCTTTGATGGCTAGACAGTCATTTAGGAATGCCGCCAAGAAGACAAAAGCTGCCCAGCCAGACAAGAGCAGCGCCATAAAGGAAAAACCAGAGGGACTGTCTGCCGATTTTGCGGAGCTGATAGACACCATAACGCAAGAAGGCCAGGCCACCCGCGCCGAAGAAAAGCGCGAAGATGATATGAAGCAAACGCGGGAATGGCTTACCATCGCCCTTCTCATAGCTACTGTCGTCTTGCTTGGTTGGCAGGTGAGCGAAATGGTCAAGGTCTACGGGCCGATTGAAAGACAAGCGGACGCCGCACAGAGAACTCTGATCGCCACTCAACGTGCTTGGATGAGGATTACAGATATGCATATTAGTGTTACTGGCTTGCGATTTAACAATGGCGGCGCCGATATTTCTTTCGAACTCAGGACGAAAAACCTTGGGAACACCGTAGCTAACAACGTCGCCTTCTATTTTTTGCTCGTGCCAAGCGCGAATATAAAATCTGACTTTTATCCTGATCCCTGGATTGTTCAAAAAGAGTGGTGCGACGCGGCGCGCCATCAATCCGTCGGGACCCGCGTAACTACAGTTTTTCCTAATGATGTGTACCCAACCGGAGGAGGCACCCTCGGAACGGGGGCGCACGCCGATAGCAAAGATATCATTCAGGTACTGCATCAAGGACAACTCGATCCTGATACTTTCGCACTCTCGGTCGTCGGATGCATCGATTACGCCTTCCCGACCGACCCGAAAGGCCATCATCAAGTTGGCGTTATCATGACTGTCGCCAGGAAACCTTCGGCAGACTCTTTCGATTTCAAGAGAACAATGGGGAACTTGCCCGGCGATCAACTGATGCTCCTTGGTAATATTGATGGGCCATCCGATTGACGATGCTGGTCTGGGGACAATCATCGAAACTATAAGCGCGGCCCACGCCGCCCGGCGCCACATCACTCACGTCCGCCGTGGGAGATGGATATCGCCGTCTCGTTTTGTGAGATTGTGTGGCTCGGCGCCGTGGTGGCGGCTGCTACATAATACCGAATCTGTCCATTGGTTGGCGAATGGTTCCAAGGGCCACTGCCCTTGGCGGAGGTCCAGGATTGGGCCGCGAAGAGCGGACCAATGAGCCTCTTGGTGGGGTATCGGGGCAAAGCCCCGCGACCCATTGGCGAAACGCGGCCGTGGGTGCGATAAACATCCGTAATGCGTGCGCTATATCACCTCCCGCTGTCGCCCTATGCCCGCAAGGTCCGGCTGGTGTTGGCCGAAAAGCGGCTTCCCGTCGAGTTGCGCATCGAGAAACCCTGGGAGCGGCGCCCGGAATATCTGGAACTCAACCCCGCCGGCACGGTGCCGACCCTGGTCGAGGACAACGGCGTGGTCATCCCGGATTCGGCGGTGATCTGCGAGTATCTCGACGAGGCCTATCCCGAGATCCCGATCATGGGCGACACGATCGTGGAACGCGTGGAGGTCCGCCGCCTCGCCGCCTGGTTCGATGGCAAGTTCGCCTCCGAGGTCACGCAAAATCTGTTGGGCGAGAAGTACATGCGCCAGCAGGCCCGCCGCGGCAACGCCGAGCCCGCCGCCATCCGCACCGGCTACACCGCCCTGCGCTATCACCTCGATTACCTGGGTTGGCTCGCGGAAAACCGGGAATGGCTGGCGGGACCAAATTTGTCACTGGCCGATTTCGCCGCGGCCGCCCATCTATCGTGCCTGGACTACATTGGCGACGTGGACTGGCGGCTGTCGCGGCCGGCAAAGGACTGGTACGCGCGGATCAAGTCGCGGCCCGGCTTCCGCACCTTGCTGTCGGACCGCGTGCCCGGCATGACGCCGCCCGCCCACTACGTCGATCTCGATTTCTGATCGTTGAACGGGGAGATAAAAACATGGCCGTGACCGCCCAATCGGTGCCGATCCTGAAGGACAACTACGCCTGGCTGCTGCGCGATACCGAAACCGGGGCGACCGCGATCGTCGATCCGGCCGAGGGCCCGCCGATCATCGCGGCGATTGAAGCGGCGGGCGGCCGGCTGGACCTGATCCTGCTGACGCATCACCACGGCGACCACATCGCCGACGCCGACGTCGTTCGCGCGCGGTTTCCCGGGTGCAAAATGGTCGGCGCGGCGGCGGACGCGCATCGGTTGCCGAAGCTCGATCAGGCGGTGCGCGACGGCGACCTGGTGCGGCTCGGCAACGCTGAAGGCCGCGTCATCGATACGCCAGGCCACACGCGTGGGCAGATCAACTACTTCTTCCTCGGCGGTCCCATTCTGTTGTCCGGCGACACGCTGTTCAGCCTGGGCTGCGGCCGTCTGATCGAGGGCACCGCCGCCGAAATGTTCTCCAGCCTGGGTAAGCTCGCCGCGCTGCCGGACGACACGCTGGTCTGTTGCGGGCACGAGTATACCGAAGCCAACGCGAAATTCGCGCTGAGCGTCGATCCGAACAACAAGGCGCTGCTCGCCCGCACGGAGGAAGCGCATCGGCAGCGTGCGGCCGGGAAACCGACGATCCCCTCGCGTCTGGGGGACGAAAAGCGCGCCAATCCATTTTTGCTGGCGAAGGACGCGGCGGCGCTCGCCGATGTTCGCGGCAAAAAGGACCGGTTCTGAGGGCCAGCGTGACGACGGACCCGGTGCCTCGCTCGTTCTGAGAAGGAATCAAACCGATGAAGTTGTATTACTCGGCGACCAGCCCATACGTGCGCAAGGTCATGGCCTGCGCGATCACCTGCGGGCTGGAGGGACGGATCCAGTCGCACCCTTCCAATCCGCATGCCTCGCCCGCCGATCTGGTGGCGGACAACCCGACCTCGAAAGTGCCGTGCCTCATCACCGATGATGGATTGTCGCTGTATGACAGTCCGGTGATCTGCGAGTTCCTGGACAGTCTCGGCGACGCGCCCACACTGTATCCGGAGTCGAGCGCGGCGCGCTGGCGGGCATTGAAGTTTCAGGCCATGGGCGACGGCATCCTGGACGCCGCCGTGCCGTGCCGCGGCGAACTGGCTCGGCCGAAGGAAGCGGCACGGGACGCGGCGATCGCGCGCTATAAGGCCGCCATGAGCCGGACGGTGGACGCGCTGGAGGCCGACCCGCCGCACCGGCATGTGGATATCGGCTCGATCGCGGTGGCGTGCGCTCTGGGTTACCTGGACTTCCGTTACGGTTCCGATCCATGGCGGCCGGGTCATCCGAAAATGACCGCGTGGTTCGAGGAGTTCTCGAAGAACCCGGGAATAGCCCAGACCGTACCAAAGGAATGATCGACCTGCGCGATCCAACCGCGGACGCCGCGTCGGTGATCGCCGCACTGGATCTGCGCCCGCATCCCGAGGGCGGGCATTACCGCGAGACGTGGCGCGACATTCCAACCGATGGCGGCCGCGGTGCCGGCACGGCGATCTTGTTCCTGTTGCGCTCCGGTGAAGTCAGTCACTGGCACCGCGTCGACGCCGCCGAGCTTTGGGTCTGGCAGGCCGGGGCACCACTGGCACTGCTTCGATCGCCCGGAGGCGATCGCACGCTCGGTCCTGATCTGATCGCCGGCGAGGTGCCGCATTCAGTCGTCCCCGCCGGCGTGTGGCAGGCGGCACGGCCTCTGGGCGCGTGGAGCCTGTGTTGCTGCGTGGTCGCCCCGGCGTTTCGCTTGGACGGGTTTGAACTGGCGCCACCAGGGTGGCAACCGCCAGCGGGGCAACCACCAAGGTGGGAACCGCCAGGGGGACAGCCACCAGAGGGCAACCAATCTGGCGATGCGACCCTGGCCCGCGGCGGAGCGCCTTGACCGCATCCCGGTCCCTGGCCTCATTACCGGCGATATGAATGACCCACGCACCACCGCGTGGAACCGGGCCGCGCCAACAAACCCGCGGCGTCCTGAGGGAGCGAAGCGTGCCAGGCCGACCGATGACCGTAGGCGATTCCGCCGCCAGGCGCTGGCTCGCCTTGACCGTCCTTCTCGCCGGAGGGTTCCTGCCCCCCGTCGACTTCTTCATCGTCAACGTCACCCTCCCTTCGATCCACCTCAGCCTGGGCGCCTCGCCGGCGGAATTGCAGCTTGTGATCGGGGTCTATGCCGCCGGCTACGCGGTGTTCATGATCACCGGCGGCAGACTGGGCGATCTGTACGGCCGGCGACTGCTGTTCCTCATCGGCATGGCGGGGTTCACCGTCACCAATCTGCTGTGCGGCCTCGCGGCGACGCCGGTGCAACTGCTGCTCGGCCGCGCGTTGCAGGGCGTCTCCGCCGCGCTGCTGGTGCCGCAGGTGCTGGGGGCGATCCGCGCGCTGTGCACCAACGATCGCGACCTCGCGCGGGCACTGAGCGCTTATGGCGTCACCATGGGTCTCGCCGCTGTCACCGGCCAGTTCGCCGGCGGGGCGCTGGTGCAGTGGAGCCCGTTCGATCTCGGCTGGCGGACGGTGTTCCTGCTTAAACTGCCGGTGTGCCTGATCGTCCTGGCCGCCGCCTGGCGTCTGGTGCCGGAGACCAGCGCCACCTCGCGGGCGAAGCTCGACCTGCCGGGTGCCGCGATGATCTCGGTGATCCTGGCCTGCGTGATCGTGCCGGTGTCCGAGGGCCGCGATCAGGGCTGGCCGCCGTGGGTGTTCGAGGTGCTTGCCACAGTGCCATTTCTGGTGGCCCTGTTCCTCCGCTATGAGGCGCGTCTGGGTCTGGGCGGCGGTATGCCGCTCGTCGACCTGGCCTTGTTCGCCATCCCGAGCTTCCGCCGCGGCGTCCTGGTCGCGACATTGTTCTTCTTCACGACCTCGTTTTATTTCCTGTTTGGCCTCTACCAGCAGGAAGGCCGCGGTCTCGATCCGCTGCACACCGGCCTCGCCATCGCGCCATACGGGGTCGGGCTGTTCCTTGGTCCCCTGGTAAGCGCGTCGTGGGAGCGGTTGCGTCCGAAACTGCTGGCGATCGGCATGGGCATCCAGGTCGCCGGCTATGCCGCCGTGGCCGCTCTGGTGGCCTGGGGCGCCGATGAGCCGCCGCTGCTGGCCGCGGTGTTCGTTGCCGGCTTTGGCCAGGGGATCGCGTTTCCGCGGCTGTATAACACCGTGTTGGGCGAGGTGCCGCCACATCAGGCGGGGCTCGCCGCCGGGATCGTCAACTCGGCGTTGCAGGTTGGCGCCGCGGTCAGTGCCGCCGCGATCGGCAGCTTGTTCTTTACCCTTCTGGGCTCGGCCCATGGTGAGCGAGACTACGGGTTTGCCTTCGCGATGGCGCAGATGACGCTGACGACGGCGTTGTTCGCGGCGATGCTCATCGCGATTCCGCGCCGGCGGGAGGTGTTGCTGACAAATGCGAACTCGCCGCGGAGGCAGGTGTAACGGCGGTGGCCAGCCTTACAGAAACAGCCTGAAAGGCGACACCACCCCGTTCTTGTCGCGGGTAAGAAACTGCTTCCCGCTTTCGTCTTCTTCGATCAGCGCCTCATACAGACGCAGAGCGTTCTTCACGACCTCCGCGTAAGAGGACGCTTCGGTCTTGGCTTTAAGCGTGTTCAGGCGCTCCATGGCGCGAGGTGGAAAATCGAGCTGAACCCGGTTCTTCCCGCGGACCTTGGCCTTATCCGGGGCCTGGTCCGTCGCGCCACCCACGACTCGACGAGATCAGAAGCCTTCGCGCTCCAAACGCTTGCGCTCCAGCTTCCGGGCGCGGCGAACCGCTTCGGCGGCCTCCCGGGCGCGCCGTTCGGACGGCTTCTCATAGTGCCGCCGGAGCTTCATTTCGCGGAATATGCCCTCGCGTTGCATTTTCTTCTTCAGGGCCTTGAGCGCCTGATCGACATTGTTATCACGAACGAGGACTTGCACGAAAAGCCGTCTCCTGTCTGTGGCATGCGGGCTCGCCGAATAGGTCGGCGTCAGGGCGCGCACGAATGGGTCCCGCCAAATGGCCCAAGGAGGTCACCCGGAGGGACGGCATCCATATCATGGCGGCGGGCCGGCACAAGTGTTTTTTTGACCCGTCCGCTTATGACATCGCGGTTACACCAGTACACCTTGCCGGAAGTTCGGACCCCCTTGGTGCTATCTCAGACGACAAGGGGTTCCCCCTTCATGGTCCATTTGAATGGTTTCGCCATGGTGGCATTGAAACAGGCGATGAAACTCTCGATCCGCCGTTGGAGATGGTGCTTTGAGGTGAAATTACCCCGCCGGAGGAGCTTTCTGACCAGGATGGAGAACCAGATTTCGATCTGGTTGATCCAGGACGCATGCTTTGGCGTGAAGTGGAAGGTGATGCGATGGCCGGGATCGCGCGGAAACGCCTCGCGTGTGGCCATTGACTGAAGAATGCCGAATTTTCCCTTCTCCCCAAGGGCGTCCTCTATGCCGCGAAGCTGGGCCACGAGACGGGTGATGCCTTCTGACATATGGGTGTTGAGGTTGTCACAGACGACTCGCCACGGTGCTGTAGGCGATGCCGACGCGAACAGATCCTTCATGAAACCGACGAAGTCCTCTTCGGTGCGGGTATCGCCGATCGTGCCACGGACCGTGCCGGTGGCGACATCGAATGCGGCGATCAGTGCTTTCGTGCCGTGCCGGATGTATTCGAACTCACGCCTTTCGACGTGTCCCGGTTTCATCGGCAGGCTCTTGGCGGCGCGTTCCAGGGCCTGGATCCCGGTCATCTCATCGACCGAAACGGTCTGCCCGCCCTGTTCGGCCACGGCGGGCGCCGTCTGACAGACCGCGCGATTCATGACGTTCCCGCCAGCCGCCAACCTTTCGCCACCCGCGGATTGAACGTTGAGCGCGTTGACCCGCCACCCCAAATGAACTTTCGGAGTTGTGGCGTCCGGCGCGAAGTTCTGCTTAGGTTGTCTTCTGATGATCGATTTCGTCACCGCCCCGGCGACCCTGCCGCCTGGTCAACGCGTCTATGCCATTGGCGATATCCATGGCTGCCTGGATCGTCTCTTGGCCGTTCATGAGCAAATCGCCGAGGACCTCGCCACGCGCCCCGTCGACGATTCCGTCCTCATCCACCTGGGCGACTATGTCGACCGCGGCCTGGACAGCGCCCAGGTGGTGGATTGGCTGAGCGGAGGGGCGCCAGTGCCGGTGGGGCGGATCGTCAACCTCATGGGCAATCATGAGGACATGATGCTGCGAGCGCTGCCCGGCACCGACAAGGAGGCCAACAGCACCTGGCTGGCGAACGGCGGCGCGGACTCGTTGTTGAGCTGGGAAATCTTTCGCAAGGTCCCGCCGGCCGAATGGGCGAACCTGATCCCCGCCGACCATCAGACATTCCTCCGCGAACTGGAAATCAGCTTCCGCCAGGGCGGCTATATGTTCGTCCATGCCGGCATCCGGCCCAGAGTGCCGCTGGATAAACAGGAAAAACAGGACATGCTGTGGATCCGGGAACCTTTTCTGTCGTGGAAACTTTTGCTCGACGCGGTAGTCGTGCACGGTCATACGCCCAGGCACGAACCGGAGGTGCGGCTTAATCGTATCGGGATTGATACCGGCGCGGTGATGGGGGGGGCCCTGACCTGCGTCGTGCTGGAAGAGGACAAGCTAGGATTCATCCGCGGTTAACACACTGCTGTCAGATTTTTTCTCGTAACCAACGCCCAAAACCGATCACGGACCAGACATGAACCAGATTGCCTCCTCCGGTCCGCTGTCGCCGGACGCCCCCGAGCCGGAACTCAAAGCCGCGATCCTGCGGCTGGCCCACACCAATGTCTTGATCATCGGCGACGTGATGCTCGACCGGTATGTGTATGGCGATGTGACGCGGATCAGCGTCGAGGCCCCGGTGCCGATCCTGGCGATCGACCGGGAGCTTGAGATGCCCGGTGGCGCGGGCAACGTCCTGCGCAACCTGACTGCTCTGGGTGCCGCGGCGGCCTTCATCACCGTGGTCGGCGACGATGTGGCGGGCTCGGCGTTGACCGCGCTGGTCGGTGGCCACGCGAACGTGGAGCCCTGGCTGCTGGTGCAAGGCGGGCGAACCACGACGCAGAAGACCCGGTTCATCGCCAAGGGGCATCAGATGTTCCGCGCGGACCGGGAGCAGACGGATCCGATCAATCCTCGGCTGGCCGAACGGATGGTGCGGATCGCGGTCGACGCGATGGCCGCGACCTCGGTGACCGTGCTGTCGGATTACGGCAAGGGCGTGCTGGCGGGCGATGTGCCCACGCAACTCCTCGCGGCGGCGCGGGCGTCCGGGCGGAAGCTGATCGTCGATCCGCGCGGCGTGGATTTTTCCCGCTACACCGGGGCCGACATCGTCATGCCGAACCGGCCGGAGCTGGCCGCCGCCACCGGCATGCCGGTGGATACCGAGGCCGCGATCGCCGCCGCCGGACTGGCGCTGCGCGAACAGTTCGAATTCGGCGCCGTCGTGGTCACCCGCGGCAACGGCGGCATGACCCTGATCGACGCCGATGGCGTGCGGCATTTCCCGGCCGAGGCGGGGGAAGTTTACGATACCTCCGGCTGCGGCGACACGGCGCTGGCCGCTCTCGCCGCCGGGGTCGCGGCGAGGTTGCCGCTGGCGGTCGCGGTGCGGCTGGCGAATCTCGCGGCCGGCGTGGTGGTCGGGAAGGTTGGCTCGGCGGTGGCGCATGAGGCGGAATTGCTGGCGGCGGTGTCGCCCGAGCGGAGCGCGATCCGCAAAGTCGTGTCGCTGGAGGAAGCGGCGGAACTGGCCGAGCGGTGGCGCCATCGCGGCTGGCGTGTCGGTTTCACCAACGGCTGTTTCGACCTGCTGCATCCTGGCCATTTGCATTTGCTGGAGGCCGGGCGCGCCGGATGCGACCGGTTGATTGTCGGACTGAACTCGGACAGGAGCGCGCGTTGGTTGAAGGGGCCGATGCGGCCAGCGCAACCGCAGGATGCGCGGGCGGCGATTTTGGCGAGCCTCGCGTCGGTCGATCTGGTCTGCGTGTTCGATGAGGATACGCCCGAGCGGCTGATCCGCGCA
>CALFNB010000419.1 GCA_937902425.1 uncultured Acetobacteraceae bacterium
TTCGAGAAACTGTTCACAACGATGGCGCTGGGACTTAACGCGGCGGCGGTCGCGATCGGGCTGTCATAATTCAACCCATGATAAATCTCATCGCTGATCAGTCGCACGCCATTGGCGTCACACCAGTGCGCGATCGTGGCCAGTTCCTCCGGATGCAACATGGTCCCGGCGGGATTGCACGGGCTGGCGACGATCAGTCCATCCGGCCGCGGGTCCAACCGTTCCAGCATCGCGACACTGGGTTGGAACCGCGTCTCCAGCCCGGCCTCCAGGATCACCGGCTGGATGCCGAGCGCGGTCAGAATGTTGACATACGGCGGGTAAAACGGCGCCGCCAACGCCACCCGATCGCCGGGATCAAACGCCGCCAGGAACGCCAGCGGAAACGCCCCCGAGGCCCCGACCGTCACCGCCACCTGGGCGACCGGCACCTCCAGCCGATACCAATCCCGAATATGCGCGACGATCCGCTCCCGCAGCGAGATTCGGCCGAACGCCTCAGTATACCCCAGAGGATCGCCCGACAGCAGCGCCGCCTGCGCCGCCGCCACTGCCCCGGCTGGCGCGCCCGTGCCCGGCTGGCCCACCTCCATGCGGATCACGCGCGGTGCGCCAACCGCCAACGCCGCCTGCCTCGCATTGGCGGCGGCGATCACGTCCATGACGATGAATGGAGGCGCCGCCGCGCCGCGGCCGATTTTCAGTGCCACGGCCGGCTCAGTTGAACCAGGTGATCTTCGCGGCTTTGACCTTCATTGGATCGCCCATTTCGGTTCCCTGCACCGTGACGATGCAGGGAGTTTTACCGTTACGCTTGCAATCCTTGGTCAGGCGATCCTTGTCCGCCGCCGGCAACGCCTCGACATTGACCTGAAATTTCATCTTCACCGGGGTGCCGATACCAACTTCGCACGTCGTGGCGGCCTTGCACGTGATCCGCCCAGGACCGGCGGAGGTTGTGGGTCCGGGCTGTTGGGCATGAGCCAGGGGGGTCGCCAGAAGCAGCGCGGCGGCGCTGGCCAGGGTGAACAAACGCATATTCTTCCTCCAGATTGTCTCGATCAGGTTCCGCCGCCAGTCGCCAGGCCAGATTCCCGCGGGTCCGCGGCGGCGGCGCAACTCGACTCCGAGCCGGGCAAATACCGGGCACAGGAAATCACGTTTGCCCGCCCAGGCTCCGGCACGACGCTCTGCATCGGCTGGCCCGAGTGCAAACTGTTCGCAAGCGCGACGGCGGCGGCGAGCGACGCGCCCGCCTGGCCGCTGCCGCCCGCCGCGGCATGAAAGGCATGGTCGCTCGGGCTCCACGCCAGGCCGGGCGCGAGCAGCGGCGGCGTCACGGCGGCGGGCGAGGCGGCGGCGAGGAACCCAAAACCCGGCACCATCCGTCCGGTGCCAAACAAATTGTTCATGGTCAGGGCGCAAACGACGGCATCTCCGTTCTGATCCAGGGTCGCGAACGTCGTCGACGCCGGATAAAGCGGCGCCACCGCGGGCGCGGACAGGTCGCCATTCAGGATCTGATCCGAATTCGCTCCGCCAACGCGCCAGCGCGCCGCCGCCGCCAGCGACCGTGCCCATGCGGCCTGCAGGTCCGCCGGCTGGCTCTTGATCGCCATCAGGGCCGCCGCCGCGCCCACGCCACCCTCCGTCGGCGGGAATGCCACCTGGTCGTCGCCAAATGGAACCACCACCGGCGCGGCGACCGATGGCAGAGCGGACCATAAATCGGCCAGCCCGATCGGCACGCCAGCCGAGGGTGATACCTGCTGGACGCGGCGGGCGAGCACGCCCCGGTGCAGATCGCCGACACCGGAAACCCGCAACTGAGCCAAGGTCGCCGCCAGATCCGACTGTAGCAGTCTCTGACCCTCGGTCAGCGGGACACCGCCCAATCCGAACACCGCTCGCGAGGCCGGGTCGGCGAACAGCGGTCCCGCGACCATGACCAGATCCCTCGCCAGGGCGCGAGATACCGGCACGCCGCGCCGGGCCAGATCATCGGCTTTGGTGATCAGTGACTCGAACGGCAGACTGCCGTGACGGACATGCAGCAAATAAAGCCCGCGTGCCAGCATGGGCACCGCGGCGGGCCGGTCGCCACCGCCGACACTTCGCACCGGAGGCGGGACGAACAGGATCGCTTCCGGCGCCCCGCCATTAACGCTGTGGCGATCGGCGGTGTAAGCGATACAGGCACCGCCGCCGCCAAGACCCGCGCGCGACGGCAGCGTGACGGCGAGGGACAATCCGACCGCGACCGCCGCGTCGGCGGCGTTGCCGCCGCCCGACAACACCTCTTTCCCAATCAGTGCCGCGCGCGGCTCATCCGCCACGATCTCGCCCAGAAAGCCAGTGACATAACCGGCCTGGCCGGGCGCGGGTCCGCCGCCGAACATCGTGTTCTTGACGGAGTTGAACGCGGAACAGGCGCTCACCGCCACGCCGAGCGCAAGCGGGACCGTCAGGCGTATGCTTTGACGGAGCCAGGGGCGGAGGCCCGTCAGGTTCGCCGGCATACCCCGCCCGCCTCGGGTAACTCTGTCAGCGTTCATCCTAGGTATCGGCGCCATTCCCGTCCCTGGTCTCCATTTGTCGCCTGGTCGCGGGATCAGACACCCGAAACGCAAATCGAACCGATCCGTGACGTCGCACCGCGTTCGCGGCACGCTTCCTCAGTGCGGCCCGCCTCTCAATCGGGTGGTTCCGCGCCTTCCTGGTTCGCGATGGTGCCATAAACGGCTTCGGCAACACCGGCAACCGGATGTTGGGGTATCGCGGCATGTCTTGATCCCCAGCGATGGCATCGGTGGTCCGCGGACCCGGATCTGCCATGCACGCCTCGGCCTGGCGAGCGCGGCCGCCAGGGTGGGCATGCCTCGGCCTGGCGATCGCGGCCGCCAGAATGGGCATGCCACCAGGAAATGTGCGACACATGGCCCGAACCACCGCCAATCTGCTACAATGCCGACTGTATTCGTGCCCGCGTCAACGCAACGCCCTGCTGAAAGAGTATTGCCCCATGAGGCTCCGCCCCCGCGCTCCGATGCTGCTTCTGTTGGCGGGCTCGCTCCTGGCCACTTTGGCCCTCCCGCCGGTCACGACCCAGGCCTGGGCCGACGAGTTCACCGCCGCGCAACGGGCGGAAATCGTCAACATCATACGGGATGCGTTGAAGCGGGACTCGTCGATCCTGCGCGACGCGGTCATCGCCCTGCAGGCCGACGATGGGGAACGCGAGAAGTCCGCGACGCGCGCCGCGGTATCGGCCGCGCGGGATGCCCTGGTCGCCCCGGACGATCCCATCGCCGGCAATCCCCATGGCGACGTCACGATCGTTGAGTTCTTCGATGTGCGTTGCCCGTATTGCCGCAAACTGGAGCCGGAAATGTCGGCGTTCCTGGCCGCCGACCCCAATGTCCGGCTGGTCTACAAAGACCTGCCGATCCTCGGTGCCCCGAGCGTTCTGGGGACCAAAGCGCTACTGGCGGCACAGAAGCAGGGCGCCTACGAGAAACTGCGCGACGCGCTCATGCGCATGCCACCCGATCTCACCCGCGCCGCGATCGAGGCGCAGGCGAAGCAGCTTGGTCTCGACTCCGACCGACTGCTGCGCGACATGGACGATCCTTCGGTGCAACGGCGTATCGATGCCAATCTGCACCTGGCACAACGGCTGAACATTCAGGGTACGCCCGCGATGGTTATCGGCGACGACAGGCTGGATGGCGCGGTGGACTCGGCGGAACTGAAACGAGCGGTCGCCGAGGCGCGGGCCGCGAAGAAATAGCGCGTTTCATATCATTCGATTATGCATTGAATTTTAAGTCGACGTAAAAATATGCTAACCGGCTGTCGAAATGACATACGGATTTCGTCATGCTCGAGCTCGACCCTGCAAGAGTCACACATTCCGCGTCCGCCCGGACCCTGGTGCCGCCGGCCAGACAGTCCTGATGGTGTGGTCCACG
>CALFNB010000420.1 GCA_937902425.1 uncultured Acetobacteraceae bacterium
TTATAAGGACGGCAAGGAAACGATGGACGGGTTCTGGCGGGAAATGGGCCGCCTCGGCAAGGATCGCAATCCGAACCGCGCCGCGTTCCTGCAGTTCGTCGGCGTCGCCGAAACACGGGAAAAGGCGCTGGAACTGTATCGTGAGCCCGCCGAGTATTTCTATGGCCGCTGCCTGTTCACCGATCCGATGTGGGCGAGCCCTCCCGGCTACATCACGGAGGCGACGCAACGCGCCGGTCTCACCAGCCAGGTCGGCCGCGCCGCGACGCAAAGCGCCAGAACCCAGGCGCGCGCCACCGAGATGGCCGATATCGTCGACAAGGGCTACGTGATCTGCGGCTCGCCGGACGACGTGGTGGAGCAACTGACCGAAGTCGCCACGTCGCTGAATGTCGCGCACCTGATGTTGTTGTTACAATTCGGTAACATGAACAAAGATCTCACGAAGTTCAACACGAAGCTGTTCGCCGAGAAGGTCATGCCGCGGCTGCAACCATTGTTCAGCGAGTGGGAAGACCGCTGGTGGCCAACGCCGATGCAAACCGCTGAACGCGCCGAGGTTCCCGCGTTCGTGCCAGGCCTGGCGGCGGAGTAGATTTTGTTTCGCGGCAAACGGCTCGGCCTCGCGCTATGGGGGACCGAGCCGGCCGCGGCTTTGGCCCGCCATGCCGCGCTGGCGGAAAGCATCGGTTTTGACAGCGTGTGGGTGATCGACTCGCAACTGTTGTGCCGCGAGGTCACGGTCACTCTGGCGGCCATCCTGATGGCCACGCAACGTATTCGCGCCGCCACGGGCGTGACGCAACCGGTGACGCGGCACGCCAGCGTGATGGCGAGCGCCATGGCGACGTTGTCCGAACTGTCCGGCGGCCGAGCGATCATGGGGATCGGGACCGGGTTTTCCTCGCTGCGAACCATTGGGTTACCACAGGCGAAGATCGCCGATGTCGAAGCGTATGTCGGCGCGGTTCGAGGGCTGATGCGCGGCGACACCGTCAGCTTCGGAGGTACCGAGGCCGCGCTGTCCTGGCTGAATGCGCCCGCGTCAGTGCCTGTCGTGATCGCCGGCACCGGGCCGCGGATGATCCGCACCGCCGGAAGGATCGCGGATGGTGTTATTCTGCACCACGGCGTGTCCCCCGAACTGATCGCGCGCGCTCTGGGCTGGCTCGAAGGTGCCGCTGTCGAGGTATCGTGCTGGACGCCTTATAGTCTCGGCGCCGATGCGACTGAGGCACGGCACCGGATCCGCGGCCGCGTCGCGGGCGCGTTGATGAATGCGCAACCGGAATGGTTCAGCGGCGTCGAGCGTGCGGCGGTGGAGCGCTTGCGAACGGGCTATGACGTTGGCCACCACGCGGCCTCGGCGGCGGACCATGCGGCGATCGTGCCGGACAGTCTGGTGGATCGTTACGCTATCGCGGGGACTGTGACCGAGGCGCGAGACCAGTTGCGGCGGCTGCTGGATACGCCAGGAGTGGATCGCGTGATCCTGAACCCGCAGATTGTTGGACCAGGGGCGAAGCCGCTGGAGACCGTGCTGCGCGAGTTCGAGCAGGAGATTTTGCCTGGGTTGTAGTCCGCGCGGACATCTCGAATGGGGGAATGGTCGGGATTCCGCGTATGCTCTGGCCAAAAAAAAGCATTACCACCAAGACACCAAGGCACTAAGATTGACTGAATAATATCTTAGTGCCTTGGTGTCTTGGTGGTAATGCTTTCGACTTTTCACGCGGCACGATGCCGGTGTCGCGCACCATGAGCCCGCGCATCGCAACAGCGGATCGGGCGAACACAACGTGCGTACGACCGTAAATGCATTGCGGCACCAAGACCGATCGATCAAAATCTCAGTCTCTTTGTGTCTCCGCGATTGAGCGTTCGGCGGTTCCCGCGGTACGGCGCCAAATATCGACGCACAGTCACCCAGCCCCCAGCACCCCGCGCAAATCTCGCACCACCTTATCCGCGCTCCGCTTGCGCCAGCGCACGCGCTGTCCGATCGGTGTGTTCTCCACTTCCGGGAACACTTTCAGCGCCACGAACACCGGCCCAGGCGCCTTCAGAATCCCGGGCAGCTCCGCGCTGAACGCATCCAGCTCGGAGAAGTTGAACGCCCGCGGATACCCCGCACCCCGCGCGATCATCGCGTAGTCGACATTCTTCGCGTTCGGCACCGGCTGCCCGCCCGTGGTTGCGTACACCTCATTATCCAGGATGAAATGATAAAAATTCGCCGGCGCCTGCTCCGCGATCGTCGCGAGTTGTCCCATGCTCATCAGAATATCGCCTTCCGAATCGAACAGGATCACCCGCTTATTCGGTTGCGCCAATGCCAGACCAAGACCAAACCCGGAGTGGCCGCCCATCGCCGGATCGCCCAACGGCACATCCAGCGAGGTATCGGACAGCTCGATCCAGTGCCGGCCGCCGCGGCCCGAAATCACGATCGCATCGCCCCGGAATTCGGCGAACACCTTCAATAAATCCGCTGTATGCATCATGAATGTTCGCTCCTACCGGTTGAAACCGTGATACTCGTCGCCAACCAAAACCACCACTGGGCTTTTGATTTCCTCAGCCTCTTTGAACGCGATAGTGATACGATCGGCATCGGCATCGTTCTCCACCAGATAGAACGGGATCCCAAACGCCATCAGGAACCGTTCCGTGTAGGTCGCGGCGGTGTCGTTGTTCACGCCATGCCGCGTGTAACCGCGGTAGCCGACCATCAGCACGATCGGCACTTTCAGTCCCATCAGCCAACCGCGGATCGAATCGCCGGACTCCATCATCCCGGTGTTCTGGATCAGCATCATCGGCTTCCGGCCGCCCGCGAACAGACCCGCCGCGATGGAGCACGCGTGCCCCTCCCGCGTCACCCCGACCAGGCGCAGGTCCGGATCCGCCCGCATCAGCAGGAACAGCCAGTTGGTCTCACTGTCCGGCAGCCAGACGATGTCGGTGACCCCGTTCTGTTTCATCTGCCGCATCACCGTCTCCGGGCTCAGCGCTCCCGCATCGGCCATCGCAACCTCCTCCCTCTGGCCGTGACGGCCGGCGTCAGTTAACCTCAGGCCTTCGCAAAGGGAAAGGAGACCCGGATCATGAGCATGACATTCAAGGCCGGCAACGCGACGATCCATCGGATCATCGAAATGGAGTGCGGCTTCACGCCGGCGCTGGAGTTCCTGCCAAAACTGACCAAAGAAACGCTGGACGCGAGCCGATCCTGGATGCATCCGGCCGCCCTCGACGCCAACGACAATCTGGTGCTTTGCTTCCAGTCCTATGTCGTCAAGACCGGCAAACACAACATCCTGATCGACAGCTGCGTCGGCAACGACAAGGAACGCACCGCGCGTCCGTTGTGGCACAAGAAGAAGGACGACGCGTTCATGCGCGGCCTCGCGGCGGCGGGTCTGACGGTCAACGACATCGACTTCGTGCTGTGCACGCATCTCCACGTCGATCACATCGGCTGGAACACGCGGCTGGAGAACGGGCGCTGGGTGCCGACGTTCCCGAAAGCGCGCTACATATTCTCCAAGACTGAGCTGAACTTCTGGCTCGACGAGGCCAAGAAGACCGACCTGCCGCAGATCGTCGACAGCGTCATTCCGATCGTCGAGGCGAAGGCCTGCGACGTCGTCACGTCAGATCATTCTCTCAACGATCTGATCACGCTGATCCCGACGCCGGGCCATACGATCGATCATTACGCCGTCACGTTGGGCAAGGACGGCAAGGACGCGGTGTTCACCGGCGACCTGATCCACACCCCGCTGCAGGCGCGGTATCCGGATCTGTCAATGCGCGTCGATTACAATCCGGTGCAAGGCATCGCCTCACGCAAGCGGTTCCTGGAGACGTATTGCGACACCAACACGCTGTGCTGCTTCGCGCATTTCCCGTCGCCGTCGAAAGGCTACGTGAAGCGCTGGGGCGACGGGTTCAAATGCGACTACGTTAACTAACCGAGGCGATCGCGGCGTCGACCGCCTCACCCAGACGGTCGACGATCGTATCGATTTCGGAAGCGGTAACGATGTAAGGCGGGGCGATGATGTAATGATCGCCCCGTTTGCCGTCGATCGTGCCGCCCATCGGATAGCCAGCCAACCCCCGAGCAAACGCCTCGGCCTTCACCCGTTCATTCAGCTTCAATGCCGGATCGAACACCTGTTTCGAGCCACGATCGGCGACGAACTCCAAAGCCCAGAACAGGCCGCGGCCGCGCACGTCGCCAACATGGCGGTGATTGCCGAAGCGTTCCGTCAGCGCGGTCTCCAGGCGCGTACCCATCGCGCGGACGTTGTCCAGCAGGCCATCGTCGCGGATGACTCGTTGCACTTCCAGCGCGGCGGCGCAGGCCACCGGATGCGCCTGATAAGTTTGCCCATGCAGGAAACCGCCCGAGCCTGACGCCAACGCCTGAACAATACGGTCAGCGATCAAAATGCCGCCGATCGGCTGGTAACCGCCGCCGAGACCTTTGGCGATGACCTGGATATCGGGCGTAATGCCCTCCTGTTCCCAGGCGTGCATGGTACCGGTGCGACCCATGCCGCACATCACCTCATCCAGGATCAGCAATGCGCCGTGCCGGTCGCAAATCTCCCGCACGCGCCTGAAGTAACCGGGGATCGCGGTGACGCAACCGGTCGTCGCGCCCACCACCGGCTCCGCCAGGAAAGCGATGACCGTGTCGGGTCCGAGACGTTGAAACTCCGCCTCCAGTTCGATCGACAGGCGTTCCAAATACGCCGCGTCCGTTTCGCCGTCATGTTTAAACCGGTAGGCGAAACACGGCGACACCAGGCTATGCGCCTTACTCAGAATGGGTTCGTAATATTCCCGCCGCATCATGTTCCCGCCGGCCGCCAGCGCGCCCAGTGTGGTGCCATGATACGATTGGCGGCGCGCGATGGTGCGCACGCGCCCCGGCTGGCCGATCTCCAGGAAATACTGCCGGGCGAGTTTCAGTGCCGCCTCGTTCCCCTCCGACCCTGACGAACAGAACCACGCGCGCGTCAGCCCCCCCGGTTCATCGTGGAGAAGGAACTCCGCCAGGTCCTCGGCCGGCTGGTTGGAGAACGTTCCGGTATGCGCATAGGCCATGGTCGAGGCCTGACGCGAGATCGCCTCCGCCACGCGGCGGTTGCCATGGCCCAGGGCGGCGACGGCGGCCCCGCCGGAAGCGTCGATGATGGCACGACCGTCCGCGGTATGCAGCCAGATCCCCTCGCCGCGCACCGCGACGGGGGGAATGGCACCGGTGCGATGGAGGACGCGACTCATGCGGGCGTCAGGTGTTTGATCTTCGGCGCCACCTGCTCCGCGAGCAACCGCAACGACGTTTGCCACGCGTTTGGATTGTCCACGTAATCAAATCCGAAGACCAACAAGCCGCCGAAGCCGCCGACGTCGTTGTAGACTTTCTCCAGCTTCTCCGTGACGGTTTTCGGCGATCCGATCAACCAGTTATGCTTCGCGCAATATTCCGGCGTGACATCGGAATCCGGCACCGACTCGTCGTGCTTCAGGTATTGCAGGAACCCAAACTGACCAAGCAACGGCAGGAAGTATTCCCGCATCATCCGGCCCATCATGCCGCCTACCGACAATTCCCACGCCTGCTCATCCGTTTCCGCGACGAACACTTCGCGCACCATGCGCCAGTCGGACCGTTTCGGCGTCTTGCCGGAGCGTCTGGCGCCTTCCTCGACCGCCGCCCAATGGGTGGCGACATAGGCCGGGTTCAGGTTCAGACTCAACGGCATGAACCCGTGCTCGCCGGCCATTTTCAGCGTGTCGGAGTTGGTCGACAACCCGGCGACGCCAATGCGCGGATGCGGCTTCTGCAACGGTTTGATGTGCGGTTTCAGGAAGCCGAACATCAGCTCCGGCTTCGTGACATTCCAGTATTTGCCTTTGAACTCGAAGGACGGCTCGTCGCTCCACAGCCGCAGGATGATGTCCAGCGCCTCGCGCGTCATCTCGCGGTTCTGCCCGGACATGCCGTCCACGTTGAACATCGCCCAATCGCTCGGCAACCCCGACGCGGCGACGCCGAACAACAAGCGGCCTTCCGACAGATGGTCCAGCATCGCGACGCGGTTCGCCAGTTCCGCCGGGTGATGGTACGGCAGCAAAAATCCACCGGGCCCGATCTTGATCCGTTTTGTCTGCAACAGCGCCTGGGCGATCAGCAGATCCGGCGCCGGATGCGGCTCCCACGGCGCGGTGTGATGCTCACCGATCCAGGCTTCGGAATAGCCGAGTTCATCCAGCCAGCGCAGCGTCTGCAAATCCCAGTCGTGGCCGGCTTTCAGACCGCGCTCCGGCGGGTGCGACGGCATCGAGAAATAACCGAGTTCCATGGTCGTTCTCCTTCACCTGAACTACGTTAAACGCTCAGCCCCCGCACGTCACCCAACCGATAGAACCGGGCCGCCGCGCCGTGGAACAATTGGGCCTTTTCGTCAGCGGAACATCCCGCCGCGATCCGCTTGTACGCGTTCCAGCACGAAACGTAGGAGCACATCCCTTTGTCCACCGGGAAATTGCTCTCGAACATGCAACGGCTGGCGCCAAACGTTTCGATGCAGGTTTCCATAACCGGCCGCCACGCATTGGCGAGTTCGCCGGAGGACGGCGGCAACACCTGTTCGTGGAACGCCACGCCGCGGATGCTCATCGCCTGACCGCCCAGTTTCAGGTACACATTCGGGCACGCGGCGAGTTCACGCAGGCCGGCGCGCCAACGCGAGAACGTCTCCCCAAGATCATCGCCATGCGGGCCGATCGCGATATAGCCGCCGCAGTGATTGGCCAGGATCGGCTGCTCCGGCAGCGCGCGGGCCAACGCGGCGAGTTCGGGAAGTTGCGGATGGTACAATGAGCTTTCGTACGACAGACCGAACCGGCCCAGACGCGCCAGACCTGCCCGGAAAGTCGGATCGGCCAGCAACCCCGGTTGGGCGGGCGCCGATGTCTGGGTTAAAATCGCCGGATCCCATCCCGCGCTTTGCCGGATCCCGCGGAACCGCCCCTTCCCGGCCGCGACATGTGCTTCCAGCACGGCATCCACCCGGTCGCCGAGCCGGAAATCGGTGTAGCCGACGATGCCCGCGCAGGTGCCTGGCCCAGCCTCACTTGCGATCCGAACGACGGTTTCGGTCTCGCCAACCGGACGCAGCTCCGGCGGACCGTCATTTCGAAAACCATAACCGCACTGAATGAACACGGTGCCGCGCACGTTATGGCCCGCGGTGATGTCGGCTTGTAGTTGCGGCAGCAGATAAACCCCCGAAGCGCGTTCCCACAAATGATGGTGCGCGTCGATGATCGGCAGATCGGGCTCCAGAACGTCCTCGCGCAGACGCGCGAGCCATGCATCGTTGACATGTGGATGCGCATACGCCTTCTGCTCGACGGCCATTTCGTGCCCTCCTGGATGGTTCCCGGCGCGCAGCCTACCCCCGGCGCGCCAGCCAGGAAACCATCGGGAGCAAAGCGCTCAGGCGGTCAGCGGCGTATCGTCCAGCGACAGGTTCCGCACGATGGCGGACGCCCGGCTCACGGTTTCGAGCATTGCAGCCACGACCGCGATGGTTTCCTCGATGCGCTCGAACTGATCGCTGACCAGATCGCGCAACGCCGGTCCGAGAGGCTGACCCGTGACGGCGGCGGCATCGCGCAACGCGACGAGACTGGGATGCACAAATCCGCGGACGGCCTTGTCGCGCCGGTCGACCTGCGCCCGCACCGCCAGGATATGGGCGACGAATTCCGCCTCGGGTCGATCCTCATCCTGGGCCGAAACGGCGGCCGTGAATGTGGCGTCGAGCTCGGCGGCGGAGGCGCGCATTTCCGCCAGCCCGAAGCGGACCGCGTCGGCGGCGAGGCCAAGCGTGGCGGGCGCCGCCGCCGTGGCGGTGGTGACAAGCGCGATGGTGGCATCCATCCCGGCTGACAAACGGGCCACCCCGCGTTCCAGCACTTGTGCCGGCACCCGCACGGTCTGCACGATGCCCAGAGCTTCACGTAACGCCAACATGCGTTGCTGTGCCGCCATACGCCGCCGCATCGTCGCCGCGTCGGCGACCAGCGCCGCCTGTCGCAGGGTCTCCACCGCCGTAACCATTTCGGTGATCTCGCGTGTGCCCGAGTGCAAAGTCAGTGGCACGCCGCGGTCGCCGGTGGCGATCCGTGTGATCGCGAGCCCAAGATGCGCCAGCGGACTGACCACGCGTTGGCTCAGCAGGACCGCGGTTTCCAAGATCGCGAAAAGAATCGCGCCAAAGGCCACCAGTACGAGGTCGAACCGCCTCTCGTGCATGGCCGAGGCGAGCGCGACACGATCAACCATCGCGGCTACGATCGACGCGCGCAGAGCGGAGACCCGCTCGCCCCAGGGCATCAGGAGCCGCTGCGGCAGCAGTGGCGTTATGCTGTCAGGTCTGTACAGGGATTCGGGAGCCGCCTGGTCATGCAGCAGGCTGAAAATATGCTCGACATCGATCGCCTGAAGGGTGGCGAAAGACGTTCGCATCCGCTCTGTCGCGCCGGCGACTTCGATCGTATTGCCCAGTAGTTGGGTCAGATTGGAGGCTTCCGCGAGCAAAATGCGAAGCTGTAGCATTTCCTCAGCGGTCAGTTGTTCCCCGGCGTTGGATCGAGGCAGCAGCAACGCCGCGATGACGCCAATTTGGTCGCGCAACGATGACGCCAGCCGATCCTCGGTTACCAGCCCGGAAAGCCGTGGATCAACCGCGGTCACGGCGAGGCTCGCGCGTTCAAAAGGGTCATCCAGCAACCGGGAAACGGAGAATAGCCCCGGCATCACGGGACTGAGCGCCGAAAAGCTCCGCGCGCTCTGACCACTGACCAGAAGGGCGTCGATCAAGGCGCGGATCACGGCAAGCCTGGTATCGACGGAAACCAGGTATGGTTCCGGCGGCATTGCATCCATCCTGCCTTCCGCCGCGGCGCGCATACTGGCGGCGACATCGGCAATACCCCGATCCGTTTCCCGCCGCACATCGGCGAGCCGCTGCTTCACCTCCTCCGGCATCGGGAATGGCTTCCCAAGCGCGAAATTGGAGGCGAGGCGCTCGGCGCGCAGATCGGTTTGCAACGCGATCAGAAGCCGCATCCGATCAACCGCATCGACCGCCGCCTTGCCACGCTCCTGACTCAACCAGCCCTGACCCGCGATCATCCCGGCCAGTGACAACGTCACGATCAGGATCATCGCGATAGGGATAGCGAACAGAGTCTTGAGTGTCATGCGCCGGGCTCGGAATTCAACGGCCACAATGGTCGCCAATGGTTAACCGAGGCTTAACCGGCCGCATTTGTCCCCGCGCGCCATCGCGGCTACCGTTACGGACAAAGACCGGAGGGAGCGCATCATGAGCAGTTCGGGCGGGACTTTGGAAGCGGATTTCGTCATCGTCGGCGCGGGCTCCGCCGGCTGCGTGATGGCGGCGCGATTGAGCGAGGACCCGGCGACCAACGTGATCCTGTTGGAAGCCGGCGGCGAGGACACCAATTTCTGGATCCACATTCCGCTCGGTTACGGCAAGACCTTCGCCGACAAGCGGGTGAACTGGATGTTCCAGACCGAGCCCGACCCGGGCGCCAACAACCGCTCGATCTACTGGCCGCGCGGCAAAGTATTGGGCGGCTCCAGTTCGATCAACGGCATGGTCTACATCCGCGGTCAGCACGAGGACTTCGATCACTGGCGTCAACTGGGCAATCCCGGCTGGTCCGCGTCCGACGTGCTGCCCTATTTCAAGCGCGCCGAGCACCAGACCCGCGGCAACGACAACTGGCACGGCACCGACGGGCCGCTGTCGGTGTCCGATGCCAGTTACAATCATCCGCTGTGCGATGCTTTCGTCGATGCCGCCGTGGAACTCGGCTTTCCGCGCAATGACGACTTCAACGGCGAGAAACAGGAAGGCGTCGGCTATCAGCAGACCACGACGCGCAAGGGCAGGCGCTGCTCGACCGCGGTCGGCTACCTGCATCCGGCGATGCAACGGCCCAACCTGCGAGTAATCACGCATGCTTTGACCGAACGCGTGATGTTCGAAGGCAAACGTGCCGTCGGCGTCGCGTTTCGCGAAAGCGGCGCCCCAAAAACGGTGCGCGCGCGGCGTGAGGTGATCCTGTGCGGCGGCGCGATCGGCTCGCCGCACATTCTGCTGCTGTCCGGAGTGGGCCCGGCGGCGCATCTGGCCGAGAAAGGCGTCGAGGTGGTGCATGACCTGCCCGGTGTCGGCCAGTGTCTGCAGGATCATTACTCGGCCGCGGTGAAGCTGCGCTGCAAAGAGAAGATCACGTTCAACGATGTGATGATGAATCCGTTGAAGCAACTCGCGGTCGGGGTTCGCTATCTGATGTTCCGCGATGGTCCGCTGACGATGGCGGCGGGCCCGTGCGCCTTGTTCGCGCGCACCCGGCCGGAGCAGGCGACTCCGGATGTGAAAATCTCCATCTCGCCGTTCAGTTCCGACAATCCCGCGGCGGGCCTGCACAAATTCTCCGGTTTCACCGTGATCGTATATCAGTTGCGGCCCGACAGCCGGGGGGAGATTCGGTTGAAATCGCTGGATGCCGCCGCGTCGCCATCGATCGTGCCGCGGTATTTGTCCGATCAGAACGATCAACGCACGCTGGTGGACGGGTTGAAACTGATCCGGCGGATCCTGGCGACGCGGCACCTCGAGCGGTATATCGAGGCGGAATTCCGGCCCGGTGCGGATGTGCGAACGGATGCGGAACTGCTGGATTATGCACGGCAGTTTGGCGGCACGGTGTATCATCCCACCAGTACCTGCCGGATGGGCAACGATCCGATGGCCGTGGTCGATCCGGAACTGCGCGTGCACGGCATCGAGGGGTTGCGGGTTGTCGATGCCTCGATCATGCCGACGGTGGCGTCGGGGAATACCAACGCGGCGACGATCATGATCGGCGAAAAGGCGGTCGATATGATCCGCGGCCGCCAGGCCACGGCGGCGTAACGAACGAGAGGAACCAAGATGCCTCAGGATATTTCTGAAGCGGATTATGTGGTGGTTGGCGCCGGTTCCGCCGGGTGCGTGCTGGCGGCGCGGCTGTCGGAAGATCCGGGGACCAAGGTCATCCTGCTGGAAGCCGGCGGCGAAGACAACAACATGTGGATCCACATTCCGCTCGGCTTCGGCAAAACGTTCGCCGATCCTCGGGTCAACTGGTGTTACGAAACCGAGCCCGACGCGGGCGCCGGCGGCCGGAAGATCTTCTGGCCGCGCGGCAAGGTGTTGGGCGGCTCATCCTCGATCAACGGCATGGTCTACATCCGCGGCCAGCACGAAGATTTCGACCATTGGCGGCAACTCGGCAATTCCGGGTGGGGATCGGCCGATGTGCTGCCGTATTTCCGGCGCGCGGAGCATCAAACCCGCGGCGAGGACGAATTCCATGCCACCGGAGGGCCGTTATGCGTGTCCGACGTGAAGGATGGCCATCCGCTGTGCGAGGCCTTCATCAGGGCCTGCGACGAGGCCGGCTACAAACGCAACGACGACTTCAATGGCCGTGATCAGGAAGGCGTCGGGTATCACCAAACGACGACACGGAACGGCAAGCGCTGCTCCACCGCCGTCGGGTATCTGCATCCGGTGCGCAACCGTGCCAATCTGCGGGTGATCACCGGCGCGCACACGCAAAAGGTGCTGTTCGAGGAGAAGCGCGCGGTTGGCGTGGCGTTTCGCCAGGATGGCGCGGACCGCTCGGTGCGGGCACGGAAGGAAGTGATCCTGTGCGGAGGCGCGATCGGCTCTCCGCAGATGCTGATGCTGTCCGGTGTCGGCCCCCAGGAGCATCTGGCGGGATTCGGCATTGCGGTGGTGCACCATCTGCCGGGCGTCGGGCAAAATCTACAGGACCATTATTCCGCCGCGATCAAACTGAAATGCGCGTTCCCCATCACGGTCAACGACGTAATGCAGAGTAATTTCAAAAAACTGAAGGCCGGTCTGGACTATTTCATGTTCCGGCGTGGTCCTCTGACGGTGATTACCGCCGAGGTCGCGCTGTTCGCCCGCACAAGGCCGGAGCTGGCGACGCCGGACGTGAAATTTTCCATCGCCACGTTCAGCGCCGACCGGCCGCAGGATGGGTTGCACAGATGGTCGGGGTTCACGCTGGTGGTGTATCAGTTGCGGCCCGAAAGCCGCGGCGAGATCCGACTGAAATCCGCCAGGCCCGCTGACTCACCGGCGATGCGGCCGAATTATCTGACAGCTCAGACGGATCAGCGGACGATCGTTGACGGTTTGAAAATGGGACGCGGCCTGCTCGGATCGTCGCATATGCGGCCGTTTATCGCGTCCGAATATGTTCCGGGTCCCGGGGTGACGACAGACGAGCAACTGCTGGATTACGCGCGCGACAACGGCGGCACGGTGTTTCATCCAACCAGCACCTGCAAAATGGGCACTGATGCGATGGCCGTTGTCGATCCGGAACTCCGGGTTCACGGAATTGAGGGGCTACGGGTCGTCGACGCCTCGGTGATGCCGGCAGTGGTGTCGGGCAACACCAACGCGGCGACGATCATGATCGCGGAGAAAGCGTCAGACCTGATCCGTCAGCGGGCGCCATTGGCGGTGGCGGCGTAGCGGAAGTCCTGCGTTTTGTCGGCTATTCGGCGGAATGCCGTTGCGTACTCCACAAGCCGTGTTCCCGGGGCTTACTTCGGGCAGGCGCCGCGATCGGAGACTCAGGCAGCCATGCGCAGAATTTCCATGATGTCGTCGACGCCATGGATCGGCCGCGGATTGGTGTGCAGATAGTGGTCCAGCAGCGCCGCGTTCGCCACGGTTTCGAACCTTTCCGGCGTCACACCGACCGCGGCGAGGCTTCTCGGCAGGCCGAGTCCGGCGATGAATTCGTGCACGACCCGCCACGCGGGTTCGCCCGCCCGGCCAAACGCCTCGGCCACCAGCGCCTGACGTTCGGCGTTGGCGCTTTCGTTGTAGCGCAGCACCGACGGCAGCATCACGCAGGATGTGTAGCCATGCGGAACGTTGCAGGTCCCGCCCAGTACATGACCGATCCCATGGCTGGCCCCCATCGAAACACCGAAACGGTTGTGCTCCATCGACAGCCAGACCGCGAGTTGCGCGTCCAGCCGCGCCGCCAGATCGTTCGGATCCTGATGCGTCCGCGGCAGAGCGCGAGCCAGCAGCGTGATCGCCTGGATCGCCTCCAGCCGCGACCGTACGTCGGCCGCCGGCGCGCAGACCGTTTCGACCGCGTGATCCAGCGCCCGGATGCCGGAGGACAGCCATAGCCATTGCGGCGTGCGCACCGTCACCGCCGGATCGAGAACGATCACGCTCGGCACCAGTTTCGGATGCCGATAGATCTCCTTCAGCATCGTGCGCGTATCGGTCGCTCCGGCCGAGGGGTTGAAATCACCGCCCGACAATGTGGTCGGAATGGCGATCTGCGGCACGTCGGGCGGCTCATAATCGACCACCGCGCGCGAGCCGTCCGGCGCGACCCGCACCACGAACCGATCGAAGTCCTCGATCGCGCGGATATCGTGTTTCAACGCCAGCCGAATCATCTTGCCCGCATCGGTGCCCGAGCCGCCGCCGAACGTTACGATCAGGTCGGCCTCGACCTCGCGTGCTTGCGCCGTCGCCTCCAGCACCGACTGACGCGGCGTATGCGGCGGCATCCCGTCGCGGAAGCCCGCGTAACGCGCACCCAGCACGGTGCGCATTTCGTGAACCCAGGGCGTTTCGCGGTCGAGTGTGCGGCTGACCAGGAGGAACACGCGTTGGGCGCCCAGTCGAGCGGCCTCGGCGAGGAGGGTATCGGCCGCGGGCTTGCCGTAAACCACACGGTCGATCGCGAAGTTCTGGTAAACGCCCTGAGCCGTCATGTCAGAAACGATCTCCATCGTCGGGGACCGGAACCTCGAACGCATTCACGACGCCGCACAGCGCGCCGTAGAAGCTCATGATGGCGGTCAGTTCGACCAGCCATTTGGTACCATGACGCTGCTGCAACGTGTCGAACACGGACTGATCGACTTTGTTGGTCAGCACCAGCTGCCGTGCGTAGGTGGCGACGTCGCGTTCCTCGGGCGGCAGGGCGCTGATGTCGCCCTTGCTCCGCAGCACATCGATCGTCGTTTCACTCAGCCCGCTCCGCCGCGCCACATTGACCTGAGCAGCCCAGACGTAAGCGGCGTCTTTCTCTCGCACGGTCGCCAGGATGCCGACGAACCGCGGCCGCGCCTCGATCACGGTCATCTCGCGGCTGAACGGCACCATCGGCAGCAGACGCTCGGCGAGTTCGGGACTGTGCAGCAAGATGCTGAACGGCCCCCGAATCCGGCCGAAAACGTCCAGGACCTGATCGACGACGTATTGATGCGATGCCGGGACATCCGCCTTGCCGGCGATTTGCGGAACTCGCGCCATCACGCGCCCGCCAGAGGAGCCCACACCTCTCCATATTTATCGCCAAACACGAAGTCGGACATTTTGCCGCGGCCCGTTGGCCCGAATTTGCCCATCGGATAGCCGACCGGAAGGATGGCATAGGAGTGCACGCCGGGAGGCAAGCCAAGCGCCGCCTCGGTTTCCTTTGCGAACTGCAGATGCCGCGTGGTCAACGTCGAGCCAAGGCCAAGCGCCCGGATCGCCAGCAGCATGTTCTGCACGGCGGGATAGACCGACGCCCCGGCGGACCGGTTCGGGTTCGGACCGTCCTCCAGGCAAGCGACGATCCAGACCGGCGCTTCGTGGAAGTGATCCGTCAGGTATTCGACCGCGCCGTGCTGACGCTTGTATTTGTCCCCGGTGATGCCCGGCGGCGGCGCGCTGGAGGCGTAACGAGGCCCGACGACCTCATCGAACGCTTTCTTGTACCACACCTGCACGGCTTGCTTGATCGCCGGATCCTTCACCACCATGAAGCGCCATTTCTGCGTGTTGCCGCCGTTCGCGGCACCCAGACCGGCGTGAAGAATTTTCTGGATCAGTTCATCCGGCACGGGATCGGGTTTCAACCGCCGCATGGAGCGGGTGGTGCTCATGATCTCGAATACGTCGTCCATCTTGTCCTCCTTGTTTTCAGCGCCGCGTCGCGGGCGCGCCGCCGGAGCCCGAGCGGCCACCATCGACAACGATATGCGTACCGGTCACGTTGCCCGAAAGCTCGGACGAAAGATACAGCACCACGCCCGCCACTTCGTCGGGCAGCGTGTAGCGGCCGGTGGGCATGGTGGCGCTGTAGGCACGGTGCACGCCCTCCGGGTCATTGGGGTTCCGTTGCGACTCAAGTGAGCGCATCATCCGGGTCTCCACCGGACCCGGACACACGGCGTTGACCCGGATGCCATGCGGCGCGACGTCCGAGGACGCGACTTTGGTCAGGCCCAGTACGCCGTGCTTCGATGCGACGTAGGCCGGCATCCCGGGACCACCGAACAACCCCGCGACCGAGGCGGTGTTCACGACCGTGCCGCTGCCTTGTTTCAACATCTCCGGCAGGACATACCGCAGTCCCAGAAACACGCCTTTCAGATTGACGGCGATCACCTGGTCGAACACCGCCTCGTCATAATCCTGGATCGGAACGACCTTGCCTTCGATGCCGGCGTTGTTGAAGAAGCAATCGATGCGGCCGTACGCGTCCAAGGTCGCCTTCACGTAGTCCCGCACCGACGCCGATTTCGTCACGTCGGCGGCGACGAACTTCGCATCGCCGCCGCGTTGCGCGACGACATCGGTGGTGACCTTGCCAGCTTCGGCGTCGTGATCGACGACCATGACTTTCGCGCCGCGCAACGCGAACCCAAGCGCGGTCGCGCGCCCAATCCCGCCGCCGCCGCCCGTGATCAGGGCCACTTTTCCGGTGAAATCCATTGTGCTTCCTCCTGAGCCCCGACTGTAGCGCGCGGTCAGGGCTCAATCCAGCAGCAACGCCATCGCCATGTTGAACGCGCGTAGCCGGCCCGGAGAGCGTGGCAAACGGCCGGCGCCGGCACCGAGCAGCATCCACGGCACCGACACGGCGGCGATCCACGCAGTCTGAGTCGCGAGATTTTGCTCGGGCCGGATATACATGCCGGCCGCGGCGATGCCGATCAGGGAAGGAAGAGTGCATCCACGAACCCGATCTTCCCCGCCTGATGAAAGCTTCGTGGTCTTGGCGTGCTTCGCGAGCTTCGAGATTTATGGGACCTTTCCGCCACTCCAGGCGCCGGGCGCCAATGGTTACGCCTGGTGATGCGGCGCGGCCAGCTGCACCACAAAGATCACGAAGCTCTCCAAGCACACGAAGCTTTCTTAAAACGCGCTACCCCGCCGCGACCAATTGCGCGATCGCGGTCCCGACATCGGCGGTGCCCGCCTGCCCGCCCATATCGCGTGTCTTCGGCCCACTCTCCCGCAGCAAGGTTTCGATCGCATCCACGATGGCTGTCCCGGCCTCGGCTTCGCCCAGGTGTTCGAGCATCAGGGCGGCGGACCAGATCTGACCGATGGGATTGCAGATAAACTTGCCGGCGATGTCGGGCGCCGAGCCGTGCACCGGCTCGAACATCGACGGGAACTTCTTCTCCGGATTGATGTTGGCGGACGCGGCGATGCCGATCGACCCGGCCACGGCGGGCCCGAGATCGCTCAGGATGTCGCCGAACAGGTTCGATCCGACAACGACATCGAACCAGTCCGGATGCTGCACGAAATGCGCGCACAGAATGTCGATGTGGTACTGGTCGGTTTTGATCTCCGGATAGGCCTTCCCCATCGCGGCGAACCGCTCATCCCAGTACGGCATCGTGTGGATGATCCCGTTCGATTTGGTGGCCGAGGTCAGGTGTTGCTTCGGCCTTGTCATGGCCAGCTCGAACGCGAACTTCAATATCCGGTCAACCCCCACGCGTGAGAACACACTTTGCTGCGTCACGAACTCCCGGTCCGTGCCTTCGAACATGCGCCCGCCGACCGAGGAATACTCGCCTTCGGTATTTTCGCGCACGACATAAAAATCGATGTCCGCCTCGGTGCGGTTCGCCAGCGGCGTGCGCACGCCGGGCAACAGCTTGCAGGGACGCAGATTCACATATTGATCGAAGCCGCGCCGGATCGGGATCAGCAGCCCCCACAGCGACACATGATCCGGCACCCCTGGCCAGCCGACCGCGCCCAGAAGCACCGAGTCGGACTTCGCCAGTTGATCGAGACCGTCGGCAGGCATCATCGACCCGGTCGCCTTGTAGGTCTCGCACGACCAGTCGTAATGCGTCAGCTCCAGCCCGAACCCGAATTTGCGCGATGCCGCGTCAAGCACTTTCAGGCTCTCCGGCACGGTCTCCTTGCCGATGCCGTCGCCGGGGAGGACCGCGATGCGGTGAGTGCGGGCCATCTGGACAGTCTCCTTCGTCATGTTATCAGAGCGGCCAGGGATAGAGGACCAGACCGCCATGGCCAAGCCTGCACAGGGCACGACCGCCGCCACCGAGTGGGACCGCGATGCCGCGCTGACCTCGGCGCGCATTCTGCTGGAGATCGAGGCGATCAAATTCCGGCCGGAGGAGCCGTTCACCTTCACCTCGGGCTGGAAATCGCCGGTCTATATCGACTGCCGGCGCATCATCTATTTCCCGCGCGCACGCTCGAAGATTTGCGACCTGGCGGTGGAAAAGATCAATCGTCATGTCGGGTTCGAGACGATCGAGGTGGTCGCGGGCGGGGAAACCGCCGGCATTCCGTTCGCCGCCTGGATCGCCGACCGCATGGCCACGCCGATGGCCTATGTCCGCAAGAAGCCGAAAGGCTTTGGCCGCCAGGCGCTGATCGAAGGTGACGTGCCGGAGGGCAAACGCACCTTGCTGGTCGAGGACCTGACCACCGACGGGCAGTCCAAAATCCAGTTCGCCAATGCGCTGCGCGATGCCGGCGCGATCGTCAATCACGCGTTTGTCGTGTTCTTCTATGGGGTTTTCCCTGGCGCGTTCGAAACCCTGGCGCGGATGGACATCGCTTTGCATCATTTGTGCACGTGGTGGGACGTGCTGGAGGCCTGCAAGGACCGGCCCGCTTTCTCCGACACCAACCTGTCCGAGGTGCGCCGCTTCCTGGAAGATCCGGTCGCCTGGTCGGCGGCGCATGGCGGCATTTCCTCGCCCGAGGAAGCGATGGCGCGCAAGGCGGCGGCGGATGCCTGACACCACCTGGCGCGAAACCTGGGGGGGAGAATAAGAACGGAGCAAGAACGCAGGAGCGCTGCGTTATCTGATAGCTCTGACCGCCGTTCACCCTGGTGGTTCGTGCGGTCTTTGTGCCCAACTGCGCTCAGCCGCCGCCGGAGTTCAGTTCTGTCTTCGGCCCAATCAGAATCCGCGCGACGCTCGACCAGGCGACGGGGGCGATCGCCTGCGATAACGCCGGCATCAGCTTCGACGATGACGTTCGCGCGGAATGGTATCCGGATGAGGAACAGGGTCCGGATGGCGACGGCGACGAAGCCGGCGGGCCGGGAAAGGACAGCGACAGTCAATCCCCCCGCACAGGCGCGATCTGGCCCCCGCGTGTGCGCGATCTGAAAAGCAAATCTTCACTCATCTGAGGTATCTTCCGTAACAGAATACCACTAACCGGTGTCTCTGGAGGTGCCCGGCCTCCCCGGGAGCCGGGCGCGTCATGGGAGGAAATACTGGTATGCTGGCCACGATCATCGCAATCGTGCTGCTGACGGCCCTGGTGGTGCTATATATCCACAACCGCCGCCAGACCACCCACACGATCCTGCGCAACTTCCCGATCATCGGCTACTTCCGCTATTTCGCCGAAACACTGGGCGAATACATGCGGCAATACCAATACCTGCCCGACTGGTCGGAGCGTCCGTTCAATCGCCTGGAACGATCATGGGTCTACCGCTCGGCCAAAGGCGTCTCCAATCTCCGGAGTTTCGGCAGCGAGAACGTACCGCCATTCATCTTTCGCAACGCCGCCTTCCCCATCCTCGACGAAGAAAAGCGTCCCTGGACCGGCAAGCAAATCGGCATCGCCGAAGGCCCAGGCGCCTGCCGCATGCCCTATACCGCGATGAGTTTCTTCAACATCAGCGGCATGAGTTACGGCGCGCTGAGCCACGCCGCCGTCTCGGCGCTGTCGCGTGGTGCGAAAATCGCGAATATCTGGATGGCGACCGGCGAGGGCGGGCTCGCGCCAAACCACCTTGAAGGCGGCTGCGACATCGTTATGCAGATGGGCACAGCGAAGTACGGCGTGCGCGACGCCGAGGGCAACCTGTCGGAAGACAAACTGCGCGCGATCGCCGCTTACGACCAGGTCCGCATGTTCGAGGTCAAACTCGCGCAAGGCGCCAAGCCAGGCAAGGGCGGGATCCTGCCAGGCGTCAAGGTAACGCAAAAAATCGCCGACATTCGCGGCATCCCGGTCGGTCAGGACAGCATCAGCCCCAACCGCCATAAAGACATCGGCAACGTCCGAGAACTCGGCGCTTTCGTGAACCGCGTGCGCACCATCACCGGCAAGCCGGTCGGGGTGAAATTCGTCGCCGGCGACCCGACGTTCCTCGACGACTGGTTCACCGAATGCCTGGCCCGCCCCGAGGGCTGCCCCGATTACATCCACGTGGACGGCGGCGAGGGCGGCAGCGGCGCGGCGCCGGCGTCATTGATGGATTATGTCGGAATGCCGATCACGCTCGCTCTGCCGCAGGTCACGGCGGCGCGGGAGAGACACGGATTAACGGATCGCATCCGCATCATCGCGGCCGGCAAACTGATCACGCCGGACAAGGTCGCCTGGGCTTTGTGCATGGGTGCCGATTTCGTTTCCTCCGCGCGCGGCTTCATGTTTTCGCTCGGCTGCATCCAGGCGATGAAATGCGCCAGCGGCAAATGTCCCACCGGCGTCACGTCGTCGGAGGAGCGGTTGATCGCGGGCCTCGATCCGACGGACAAAGCCACACGGGTGGCTCGTTACGCGGCGCGCATCCGCGACGACGTGGACACCATCGCCCATTCCTGCGGCCTGAACGACCCGGGCGGGTTCCTGCCGCGGCATGTGACGGAGATCGAACGCGGGGTTGGCGGGTTCCGGGCGCCGCAAGCCGGGGATTAAACTTACCGCCCGGTGAAACGGGTGCGGCGCTTTTCGCGGAACGCGGTGACGCCTTCGGTATAATCCGCCGTCAGCCCGGCCCGCATCTGATATTTCGCCTCCAGATCGAGCTGCTGTTCGTAAGAATTCTCCAGACTGGCCCAGTACATTTTCCGGATCAGCGCCAGTGACGCCGGCCCTTCCGCCAGCCGCAGCGCCATCTCCATCGCGGCGCCGGCCAGGTCGGGATCGTCCACCACGCGATTGATCATGCCCCAGGCGAGCGCCGTTTCCGCCGGCAGCCGGTCCGCCAACAGGGAAAGCTCCATCGCCCGCGCCATGCCGATCATTCTGGGCAGCACGAACGACGAGCCGCAGTCCGGCACCAACCCGATCCGCGCGAACGCCTGCAAAAACGACGCCGAGTTCGCCGCGATCCGGAGATCCCCCATCAGCGCGAGGCTCATGCCCGCCCCCGCGGCAATGCCGTTGATCGCGGTCACGATTGGCATGGACAGATCGCGCAGCCGGATGAATGTTGGATTGTACCAGGCTTCCAGGTCGCTTTTGACCTCGCCGCGCGCCTCGGCTGCGCGATCACGTGGCGGGCGGTCG
The DNA here is from genome assembly GCA_937902425.1 of uncultured Acetobacteraceae bacterium. GTDB lineage: Bacteria > Pseudomonadota > Alphaproteobacteria > Acetobacterales > Acetobacteraceae > Rhodopila. The sequence goes on from CALFNB010000420.1 coordinate 20,778, forward strand.
GGATCGTTCAGATTGGCACCAGAACAAAATGCCCGTCCCGCGCCGGTGATCATCAGGCAGCGCGCGCCGCTGGTCTCCAGCCGATCCAAAGCCCATGTCATATCCCGCCGTAACTTAAAACCGAAGGCATTCAGGACGCTGGGGTCGTTCAGTGTCATCATGGCGACGTTGTCACGCATTTCCAGCAACACACGGCCGTTGGGCGCGGCTTCCGTGGCGTCGTTCATGTCAGATTGCTCCCGCTTCACGCAGCCGGTTGATTTCGTCGGCGGACAGGCCAAGCCAATCGCCATAGACCGCGTCGTTATGCTCGCCCACGCGTGGGCTGACCTTGGTTGGCACCTTGTCCGCACCATGAAACCGCAGCGGCGAGTTCGGCAATACGACCGGTCCGTAGTCATAATGATCCACCACCTCCAGCATGCCGCGGCCGTGCATGTGCGGGTCGTTCATCGCTTCCTCCAGATCGCGCACCGGCGCGCAGGGGATCTTGAATTTGCTGGTGGCGGCGAAGATTTCGGCGCGGCTGTGGGAGGATGTCCAACCGGACACCAGCGCCTCGGTTGCCGCGTAATGCGCGACACGGGCGTCATTTTTAATAAACCGCGGATCGTCTTTCAGGTCCTCTCGTTCCATCGCCCGCAACAGGTTCTGCCATTGCGCCTCCGTGACGAGGATAATCGCCACATAGCCGTCCTTCGCCGCATAAACATTGTACGGCGCGCGGTTGAAATTCGCGAACGCGTTGCCGGTGCGCGCGGGGATCTTCCCGCCGGCGCGATGGTATTGATCGATGGCGGTGGCGAGCGAGGCGAACACCGCCTCCACCATCGCCACTTCAACGAGGCGCCCGCGGCCAGTGCGCTCGCGTTCCAGCAGCGCGGTCATCAGGCCGGCGTACAGATGCGCGCCACCCAGAATATCGACATAGGGCGCACCGGTCCGCAGCGGCGGGCCATCGGCGTAACCGGTCAGACTCATCACGCCGGACGCCGCCTGGATGGTGAAATCCATCGCCAGATTGTCGCGATCCGGCCCGGATAACCCGTACCCGGTCGCCGAAGCATAGACCAGCCGCGGATTGAGTTCGTGCAGTACCGACCAGCCAACACCAAGCCGGTCCATCACGCCGGGCGAATAATTCTCCACCAGCGCGTCGGCCTTCAAGACCATCCGTTTCAACAGCGCGCGGCCTTGCTCGGTTTTGAGATCCAACGTGATGCCGCGCTTGTTGGCGTTCAGCGCCGCCACCGGATACGAGCCGGTCTTCCCGGCCGGCGCCATGCCGCGCAGGCTCTCGCCCTTCGGCGGCTCGATCTTGATCACGTCGGCGCCCGCCTTGGCGAGCATCATCGTCGCGTACGGCCCCTGATAGAACTGCGTGAGATCCAGGATGACGAAACCATTCAATGGCGTGTTCGACATCAGATCACCTTCGCGTCCCGCAACGATTTTATATCGGTATCAGAAAGACCCAACCAGCCGCCATAAATCTCATCATTATGCTGGCCCACCGACGGGCTGGGCCTGGCCGGCGCCACGTCGGTTCCGTGCACCCGCAACGGCGTCGTCGGCAGCACCACGCGGCCGAGGTCGGGATGATCCACCCACTCCAACATGCCGCGCTCATGCATGTGCGGATCGTGCATCACCTCGCTGACATCGCGCACCGGGCTGAGCGGAATGCGGTATTTCCGCCCCTGCGCCGCGATCTCCGCCTTGGTGAGGGATCCGGTCCAGGTCGTCACGACTTCGGTGACCTCGTCGATATGTTGATTGCGGCCATGCATCGTCTGCAACCGCGGATCGTCGGTCAGGTCGGTGCGTCCCGCCGCCTCCAGGATGTTGAACCAGTGCTGATCCGTGCCGGTATGAATGGCGACATGGCCGTCCTTGACCTCGAACACGCCGTACGGCGACGTCGCCCCGCCCGCGCCATTGCCACTACGAGGCGGCACCGTGCCGCGCCGCCGGTACTGCTCCATCGGTCCGGCGAGGGTGAAATACACCGCCTCCTGCATTGCCACCTCGACCAGGCGTCCGATGCCGCTGTGCTCGCGTTCGAACAGCGCGGTCATGATGCCGCCGTAAGCGTGGATGCCGCCCATGAAATCGGCGACGGTGACGCCGGTTCGCGTCGGAGGGCCATCGGCGAAACCAGTCACGCTCATGATACCGGAGGCCGCCTGTACGGTCAGGTCCATCGCCAGATCGGAACGATTTGGCCCGCTGATGCCATAGCCGGAGGCGGTGGTGTAAATCATCCGCGGATTGATCGGATGCAGCACGGACCAACCAACGCCCAAAGCGTCCATGGTGCCGGGAGCGAAGTTTTCCAGCAACACGTCGGCGCGTTTCACCATCTCGAACAGCAGCGCGCGGCCTTTTTCGGCTTTCAAATTCAGCGTGATGCCGCGCTTGTTCGCGTTCAGCATCGCGAACGGCAAAGTCGACGTCTGGCCCGGCGGCGTCCGTCGCCGTAACGGTTCACCGCCCAAAGGCTCGATCTTGATCACGGTGGCGCCCGCCTTGGCCATCAGCAGCGTGGCGTAGGAGCCCTGAAAAATCTGGCCAAAATCCAGCACCGTCACGCCCGCGAGCGGCATCGCCATGATCAGCGTCCCTTGAACGCGGGTTTGCGGCGTTCGCGCCAGGAGCGATGGCTTTCCGCTTTATCCTCGGTCATTTCCAGCATCGCGAAACGGTACAGATCGCCGAGCACCGCCTCCGGCAATGGCGACTCCAAACCGGAGCGCAACGATTCCTTGGTCAGGCGCGCGGCCAAAGGCGGCAACAAGGCAATGTGATTGGCCACCTCCATCGCCTTGTCCATCAGTCCCGCCGGCGGCACCAGCCATTGCGCGAGGCCGATCCGGAACGCCTCGTCGGCGTGCAACGGAAAGCCGAACGCCGCGCGCATCGCCAGACCCTTGCCAACCCAGCGCGCCAGCCGGATCGTGCCGCCCTGTGCCGGGATGATCCCAAGGCCGGCCTGCGGCAATCGCCACTCCGCCGCCTCGGACGCCACGATCATGTCGCAGCAATACGTGACGATGCAGCCGATGCCGATGGCGTAACCATTCACCGCGGCGATGATCGGTTTTGAAAAATCCGTCACCAGCGCGATCGCACTCCGCCGCCGCCTGCTGGGTACTTCCTCAATGAAATCAGCAATGGATTCGTGCGTATGGGTCTTGGGATTCTTCAGATCCGCGCCCGCGCTGAACGCATCGCCCGCCGGATCGCCGGTCAGCACGACGCAGCGCACCTCACGGTCATCCTCCAATTGAGGCATCAGTTCAATGAACCGGTCATTATACTCAGCGCACCACGCGTTGCGCGCCTCCGGCCGGCTGAGTGTCAGCACCGCGACGTGACCGCGTTTCTCATACAGCAATGGCATGTGACCGTTCCCCCTTTCCCGTCCGTCCCGCCTACGGTACACGCCCCGTTGAGGAAAGCCATGGGGGAACGCGCGATGACCGAGGAACGGCAGTACGTCGAGTACGAACGCAAAGGCAGCATCGTTACGATCGCGATGAACCGGCCGGAAAAACTCAACGCCGTCAGCGATGAGGTCGTGCGCCAGTTGATGACCGCGTTTCGAGCATTCGATGCCGACCCCGAGGCGCACGTCGCCATCCTGTGCGGCCGCGGGCGGGCGTTCTGCAGCGGCGCCGACGTGCATCAACGCCAGCTCCGCTCCCGCGAGGAGTTCGAACGTCTGGGCGGCCCGCAAGGTCACGGCGCCAACTCCGGCGATCTTTTGATGCAGTCGGTCAACTGGAAGCCGGTCATCGCCGCCGTGCACGGCTACGTGCTCGGTCTCGGGCTCGGCATGATGCTGGACTGCGACCTGATCGTCGCCGAGGCCGGAACGAAATTCCATTTGACCGAGACCTCGCGCGGTCTCGGTTCGGCGAAGCAATGGGCGCAGTTGCATTTCCGCGGTGGCGCCTTCGCCGATGAAATCGCTCTGACCGGACGTTACTTCACCGCCGAGGAAGCGTTGGCCGGCAACCTGATCAACCGCGTGGCGCCCACCGGCACGTTCATGGCGGCGGCGTGGGAACTGGCGGAGGCAGTGGCGGCGAACCCGCCATTGAGCGTGCGGGCGACGGTGCGAACGCGGCGCTGGCGCCTCGGTCAGGTGGTTCGCGAGGCGGCGCATCAGCAGGCACCCATGCGGCTTTACTTAACCGAGGACTTCCACGAGGCGGCTCTGGCGTTCAAGGAAAAACGCAAACCGCGCCCGTTCAAGGGACGCTGACCGCACCTCACCCCAGAAGGCGCGGCCAACACAGCGTCTGTTTACTTGCGGCGTCCGGCTTTCTTGGGTGCCGCGGAACGGCTCTTGCCAAGCCCCATTTCCTTGGCGAGCGAGGAGCGCGTTTTGGCGTAGTCAGGCGCGACCATCGGATAGGTTCCAGGCAGGTTGTACTTCGTCCGGTACTGATCGATGGTCAGTCCATGTTCCGTCATCAGATGCCGTTTCAACATGGTCATCCGCTTCCCGCACTCCATGCAAATGATGTGCGAGGCGAACACCGAGCGGGCGGCCGGCACCGCGGGTTTCGCGGCATCCGCCGCCGGTGCGGGCGCGGCCTCGCCCAACGCCGACAACGTGCGGAAGACGTCACGAATGAGCGCGGGGAGTTCCCCGACCTCAACCGAGTTCTTCGTCACATGGGCGCTGACGATCTGCGCCGTGAGGGCCAACACATCCTCTGACATACGGTCATATCCTGTTCATTAGGTTGCTTCAAAGTACCCGAACCTCGCACGAGTCCCAGGTTATCATTGTGAATCGCATCCTGGAATCGCGTGAAAAGTTGCTCCTTTTGGCCAATCCCGGCATGCTTGTCGAGCACGCACGGGAGGGAACGCCCAAATGGAACTTGGTCTGCACGGAAAAGCCGCGTTGGTCACCGGTGCCAGCCGGGGAATTGGCGCCGCGATCGCGCTGGAGCTGGCCCAGGAGGGGGTGAATGTGTGCCTCGTCGCGCGCGACCTGGCGAAGCTGACGGAAGTCGCGGCCGAAGTGCACCGCGTCGCCAATGTCCGCACCGCCGTGCATGCCGCCGATTTGCGGGAGCCGGCGTCCGGGGACGGGGCGGTCAAAGCCGCCGTCGACGCCTTTGGCCGGCTGGATATTCTGGTGAACAACGCCGGCGCCACCAAACGCGCGGACTTCTTCACGCTGACCGACGAGGACTTCCTGGACGGATTCGCGCTTAAGTTCCATGGCTATGTCCGTATGACCCGCGCCGCCTGGCCGCATTTGCGCGGTGCCAAAGGCAACATCGTGAACATCGTCGGGATCGGTTCCCGTTCCGGCTCCGCGGAGTTCACCATTGGCGGTTCGGTCAATGTCGCCATCCTTAATTTCACCAAGGCCATGGCCGATATTGGTGTAAAAGATGGGGTGCGCGTGAACGCGATCAACCCCGGACTGATAGAAACCGAACGTTTCGGTCGAAATATCGAACGAACGATGCGCAACCGGTCGTGTTCGCGCGAAGAGGCGATCGCTTTTCTGTTGTCCTCGCATGGCACGACCCGTGTCGGGCGGCCTGATGAAATCGGCGCGATGACCGCGTTTCTGGCCTCGGACAAGGCCGATTTCCTGCAGGGTTCCATCATCGACGTGGATGGCGGCGCGACGCGCTCGCTCTGACCGGAAGGCATAACCATGGCATTTCCCCCCGAAGCAATCACCGCGCGGCTGGCCGAGTACGCGGTTACCACGAACCCAGCGAACTGGCCCGACTCTGTCCGCCGTGAGGCGCTGCGGTCGTTCTTCAACGTCGTCGGCTGCATGATCGGCGGCGCGCGGCACGGGATGGTCGACATCGCCGACAAAACACTTGGCGCGTTCGCGGGCGCGCCTCAGGCGACGTTATTCGGCTGCGGGCGGAAATCCGACGTTTTGCACGCCTCACTGATCAATGGGCTGGCGTCAAGCATTTACAGCTTCGACGACACGCACGAAGTGGCGGTGGTGCATCCGTCGGGACCAATCGCCGCCGCCGTCCTGGCACTCGCGGAGTCGCGGCCAGTGTCGGGAGAAGATCTGCTGACAGCGTTCGCATTGGGCGTCGAAATGACCTGCCGCCTGTGTCTCGGCACCACCGTGCCTCCCGCCGATGGCAGCTTCGCATGGTCCGGGACCGGCATCACCATGAGCTTTGGCGCGGCGGCGGCGGCGGGCCGGATGCTGCGCCTGGATACGCAACGAATGCGCGTGGCGATGGGCCTCGCGCTGTCCGAGGCCTCGGGATTTCGCGCCATGCACGGCACCGCGACAGTCGCGTTCATGCCGGCGCATGGCGGTCAGATGGGGCTGCGCGCGGCACTTTTGGCGGAACGCGGCTTCACCGCGGGACTGAACGGACTGGAGGGAAAGTCGGGATATCTGTCGGTATTTTGTACGAAACCCGACATAGACGCGCTCGCCGGCGGACTTGGAGAGAGGTTCGAATTGCTGCGCAATACTTATAAAGCGTACCCGTGCGGCATCGTGATCCAACCGATCATCGATGCGTGCCTGAAACTACGCCAGGACCACCGCCCCGATCCGGATAAGATCGCCGGCGTGGCGATCCAGGCGTCGCCCGGCGCGATGGCATTGTGCAACAACCGCGATCCAAAGGACGAGATGCAGGCTCATGTCAGCCTGCACCACTGGACCGCCGTCGCCTTCATCCGCGGCACCGCGCGCATCGTGGACATGGACACCGAAACCGCGGTGAAGGACCCCGCGCTGATGGCGTTTCAGCGCAAGGTGGAGGCAACGCTCGATCCCACGCTGGCCGGGGATCAGACCGAGGTGACGATCACCATGACCGACGGCACGCGGCACGTTTGCCGGATCGAGCACGCCATCGGCAGCAAGCTCAACCCGATGTCCGATGCCGATCTTGAACGGAAATTCACCGGGCTCGCCGAGCCGGTCGTGGGTGCCCCGCGCACGCGGGAACTGATCGACCGGACCTGGGGTGTTGGCAGCCTCGCCGACGCCGGCGAACTGGCGCGGGCCGCCGCATGAGTGGGGATCGCTTCGATTATATCGTCACCGGCGCCGGATCGGCGGGTTGCGTGGTGGCCGCGCGGCTGTCGGAGAATGGCAAGTACCGCGTGCTGTTGCTGGAGGCCGGAGGCAAGGACAGCAACGCGTGGATCCACATCCCGCTCGGGTTCGCGCGCACATACGTCAACCCGAAGGTGAACTGGAAGTTCGAGACCCAGCCACAACCGCAACTGAACAACCGCCAGCTCTATCTCCCCCGCGGCAAGACACTGGGCGGCTCCAGCTCCATCAACGGAATGGTCTATATCCGCGGCAATCACGGCGATTACGACGAGTGGCGGCAACGCGGGTGCGAAGGCTGGGACTGGGATTCCGTGCTGCCGTTCTTTCGCAAAGCGGAGAATCAGGCGCGTGGCGAAGATGCGTTCCACGGCGTCGGCGGCCCGCTGCACGTGTCCGACCAGCCGTCGAAATTCGAACTCGCCGAGGCGGCGCTGGAGGCCTGTGAGCAAGCCGGCATCCCGCGCAACCCAGACTTCAATGGAGCCCAACAGGAGGGCTGCGGATATTACCAGACGACAACGAACCGGCGGCGGCGCTGGAGCACCGCCAAAGCGTATCTGGAACCGGCGCGCGGCCGGCCCAATCTGGAAGTGCGCACCGGCGCCCATGCGACCAAAGTACTGATCGAGAACGGGCGCGCCACCGGTGTCGAATATCAGGCGGACCAGGGACGCCGCACCGCGCTGGCCAGGCGTGAGGTGGTGGTATCCGGCGGCGCCTATGGCTCCCCTCAGTTGCTGCTGTTGTCGGGCATCGGTCCCGGCCAGCACCTTCAGGACCTCGGTATCCCAGTGGTGAAGGACATGCCGTCCGTCGGGTCGAATTTGCACGACCACTTCAATACCAATCTGGCCTGGCGTTGCGCCAAAGCCATCACTCTGAACGACCTGGAGAACTCCTGGCCGAGGAAAATCAGCGCGGCGATTCGCTATGCGCTGTTCCGGTCGGGGCCGATGGCCAGCAATGGCATTCACGCCGGATTGTTCACGCGCTCCGATCCGCGGCTGGAGCGGCCCGATCTGCAGGTGAACATCTTCGAATGGAGCACCATGGAACGCAGCGCAATTCGGGTAAAGCCGCATCCGTTTCCCGGCTTCACGCTGATGCCCGTGCACCTGCGGCCCGAGGGACGCGGCACGGTGCGGTTGAAGACCGCCGATCCGTTGGCGCCGCCCGCTGTGCTGTTCGATTATCTGCGCACGGATTACGACGTCAGAGCGCTGCTGGCGGGCATCAGGCTGTGCCGGACCATCGCCGCTCAGCCGGCGTTGAAACCCTATGTGATGGAGGAAATTCTACCTGGTTCCGCCACGCGATCCGACGACGACATGGTGGAATACGTCCGCCAGACCGGCGTATCGAACCAGCATCCGACGAGTTCCTGCGCGATGGGACACGGCCCGAATACCGTGGTCGACCCGCGGCTGCACGTGCATGACATCGGGGGGTTGCGCGTCGCCGATGCTTCCATCATGCCAGTCGTCGTCGGCGGCAATACCAACGCGCCCGCCATCATGATCGGCGAGAAATGCGCGGCGATGATGCTCGAGGATGTGGCGTGAATTCGGGGGATGAGCATGGCGGATGAGTTTGACTTTATCGTGACTGGTGCCGGTTCGGCCGGCTGCGTCCTCGCCAATCGGCTGTCGGCGTCGGGCCAGCACAAGGTGCTGCTGCTGGAAGCCGGCGGCAAGGACTCGAGCTTCTGGATCCACGTGCCGATGGGCTACGCGAAGACCTTCGTCGATCCGAAGGTGAACTGGATGTTCGAAAGCGAGCCCGAGGAACGGTTGAACGGCCGCACCATGTATCAGCCGCGCGGCAAGGTGCTCGGCGGCA
>CALFNB010000421.1 GCA_937902425.1 uncultured Acetobacteraceae bacterium
CGGGGCCACTTTTCCACAGCCGTGTCTGGGGAAAAGCGTAGTCCCTTACCGCCTGACTCTTGACACTTTCTGCACTGAATCCGTTGCGATTGAGACGTCGTGGTGCGATGCTCGGTTTGCCGTAATGGCCTGAACCCACAGGGTTCTTATCCTCTGCACCCGCTGATGCGGGAACAATCGGGCGGATGCGAATCGGCGGATCATCCAAATTTACCCGCACGGCCGAGGGAGATGTGTTGCCTTTTTGGTTCCGGTTCATCCGACTTAGGATGAGGCCAAAAGCCAACTATCGAAGCTCGTCGCGCTTGCCCAGAAGGGTGAATCAGTGACGATCGCCATCCACGGCAAGCCGGTGGCCAAACTAATGCCGATCAGACCGCAACCGGTTTTTGGGTTGGGAAGAGATCAATGTCCTCCGGTCCCGTGGAGCGCCTTTGCTCCCATGTCGGATGAAGAAGCAGCGGAATGGGGCCTCTGAGGCTACTGCTCGACACCCATACGCTTTATTGGCGGCATCGTGGTGACGCCGCTTTGTCGACGTCAGCGCAGGCCGCTATCGCCGACAGCCGGAATGAAAAATATGTCAGCGCAATCACTGCCTGGGAATTCATCACCAAGTACCGTTCTGGCAAGCAATCGGAGTTTGCCGCGATAGCGACTGACGTGGCGGCTGTGGTTGCTTCGCACGAGTTCATCCAATTGCCAATTACCATGCGTCATGCCCAGGTCGCCTCTTGTCTGCCGTCTCACCACAAAGACCCGATGGACCGGTTTCTCATCGGGTGGGCACTCGTGGAGGACATGACCATCGTCACGGCTGACGGTGCTTTCGCCAACTACACGGCCAGATTGTCGTGGTAAAAGGGATCAGTCACGGCGCCCGGATTGAGGCTTCCGCTCCGCGAACCGGGTGCTCCTGAAAAATTTCTCAAGCTACTTTTCCATGACCGGTTGGCGGATCGGCTGGATGGTGCCGCCAGCGGACCTGATCCGTCCGGTTGAGTGCTTAACGCGGAATTTGTTTATCAGCGCGCCGTATATCTCGCAGGTCGCGGCCGAGGCGGCGTTGGATTGTCATGACGAACTGCGACCGAATATCGCGCGATACCGGCGGTCCCGCGACCACTTGCTGGCGAATTTGCCGGCGGCGGGGTTTCCGCGTCTGTCCCCGGCCGAGGGAGCGTTTTATCTGTTCGCGGACATTGGCGATCGGTCGAACGATAGTGTCGCGTTTTGCACGCGTATGCTGAATGAGGCCGGGGTCGCATGTTCGCCCGGCGTGGACTTCGACCGAAGCCGGGGCAATCGTTTCATACGGTTCAGTTATCGCGGACCCGAGGCGGACATGCGTGCGGCGGCGGAGCGATTACGGGGGCGGCGGTAGAGCGGGCCGGGCATCAACCGTTGGTCCGGGAGAAATCCGGCCCATATCTCACGATGTTCTTGGTCCGGAGATAAGCATGGCAAGCGTCAGTCTCGGCGAGGCAAAGGCGCAGCTTGGTGCTCTGGGCAACAAGTCCGCTGCCGGTGAGCCGGCTCGTATCACGCGCCCGGGCAAGCCGGTCGCGCAAATCACCGCCATTGAGATTGCACGAAAGCCGATCGATCCCGCGGAATCGCGGGTCGTCACCAGCGAAATGCCGAAACAGCCGGAAGATGCCGGCACATTCGTGCGAACGATGCGCGACGGCGAACGGTATTGACACACTACCTGGTCACGTCCCCGCGGCCGCCGCCTGTTTCTTCCGCCGTTCGTGCCACGCATCCATCAATTGCAGCACCGTGGCGGCGGTTTCCTCGATCGAGCGGCGCGTCACGTCAATGACCGGCCAACCGTTCCGGTTGCACATGCGCCGCGCCCAAAGCAACTCCGCCTTCACCGCTTCCTCGTCGACGTAGGCCGTTTCATTCTGACGCATCGCGCCCGCATGGCCTCCCGTGCCGATCAGCCGCAACCGGTTCCGCCTGATATCGATCAACGCCTCCGCCTCGATCGACAGACCAACGACCGGACAATGCGCGCGCTCCAGTCCATCCGGCACTCCCGCATGCGGAACGAGCGGCACATTGGCCGCTTTGATGCCGCGATTGGCGAGGAAAAAGCACGTTGGGGTCTTCGAACTCCGCGATACGCCGACCAGGATCACGTCCGCTTCGGCGAGCCCAGGCTGAGCCTGGCCATCGTCGTGCTGCAGCACGTAGTGCATCGCGTCGATCCGCTTGAAATAATCCGCGTTCATAACGTACTGCCGGCCGGGCCGGTGCGCCGCGATCTCCCCGATATAATCCTGCAGCACATTCATGACCGGATCGAGCACATTCACCACAGGTAGGTTCAGCCGCAGGCACATCGTTTCCAACTCGCCGCGCAGCGCCTGGTCGACCAGGGTGGACAGGACCGGCCCAGGCTCGGCTTCGATGCCTTCGAGGACCCGGTGAAGTTGGAAGCTGGTTCGGATCAGGCTCCAGCGGTGCATGACGATCTGGGCGTTTTCGAACTGCGCCGTCGTCGCGCGCGCGAGCGTGTTCAACGTCTCTCCGGTGGCTTCGGAAACGAGATGCAGATTGATCCGGCGCTCGTTCATGGTGACAATCCGATCAGCGGCGATGGCGAAGCTCATTGAGGCAGGATGCGGCGGCCTGTATGGCCTGTCGAGATATATGGGGACGCCGGAAGGGATCCCAGAAGGAACCAGAGTACCATGGCCAAATCGCCTCCCGTGAGGGAAATCCGCCTCAATGCTTTCGACATGGCCTGTGTCGGTCACATTCAGCACGGGATGTGGACACATCCGCGTGACCAGTCACCGGACTACACCTCGCTCGACCATTGGGTGTCGCTGGCTCGGCTATTGGAGCGGGGGCTGTTCGACGGCTTGTTCCTCGCGGACATTCTGGGCGTTTACGATGTGTTGGAGGGCTCGCCGGGCCCGTCGCTGCGCGCCAGCGTGCAGATCCCGTTGCTCGACCCGATGGCTCTGGTGCCGGCGATGGCGCATGCCACGTCGCATCTGGGGTTCGGCGTGACCTGCAACCTCGCCTATGAACCGCCGTATCTGTTCGCGCGGCGGATGGCGACAATGGACCATCTGACGGGCGGGCGGATCGGCTGGAACATCGTGACCGGCTACCTCGACAGCGCCGCGCGGGCGATGGGGCTGCGCGAGCAGATGGCGCACGATGATCGTTACGATCTCGCCGAGGAATACATGCGGGTCGTGTATGCGCTGTGGGAGGGCGGCTGGCGCGACGACGCGGTCGTGCGAGACCGTGCCCGTCGCGTCTACACCGAGCCGAGCCGGGTCCGGCCGATCCGGCACGAGGGCAAGCAGTACCGTCTTGACGCGCTGCCGTTGTGGGAGCCGTCTCCGCAGCGAACGCCGGTGTTGTATCAGGCCGGCGCCTCGGATCGCGGCCGGATTTTCGCCGCGCGCCACGCCGAGTGCGTCTTCGTCAACGGCACCAACCTGGGCCATGCCGCCCAGGTCACCGCCGATTTACGCGCGCGTGCCGGATCGCGGCCGATCCAGATCTTCGCTGGCGCCACCGTGGTGACCGCGCGAACCGAAGCCGAGGCGCGCGACCGGCTGGAGGAATACCGCCGTCACACCGATGTGGAGGGCGCGTTGGCACATGCCGCGGCCTCGCTCGGGATCGATTTCGCGCGGTTCGATATGGACGAGCCGATCGATGCCAGCGAAAGTCAGGCAATTCAGTCCAATGTCGAATCCATCGCGGCGTCGCTTGGTTCGGGCTGGACGAAGCGGATGTTGATCGATCGGTTCATTCTGGGCAGCCGGCAGACGCCGATCGTGGGCTCGCCGTCTCAGGTGGCCGATGCGCTGCAGCGCTGGGTGGCGGAGGCGGATGTCGATGGGTTCAATTTGTCGCGGACGGTGATCCCCGAATGTCTGGAGGACTTCACCGATCTGATCGTGCCGGAGTTGCAGGGCCGGGGCGCGTTTAAGACCGCGTATTCGTTGGGAACGTATCGCGAGAAACTATTCCACGCTGGCGATCGTTTGCCCGCGGACCACCCCGCGGCGCGCGAGCGGTGGGGCGAATCGTGAGGATAATCGGAAGTCCACCGAAGGGTGATCGAAATGGGGCCTACTCGGGCCATTACGTCCGCACTGAGGTCTTGACGGGTTGACCTGGCTCTCGGACACCTGACCATCTGATCAGGCTGAGGATTCTCTCCTTTAGGGCCCGCCCGGAAATAGGCGACTCTGTCTGGCGTGCACAGGAAGGGA
>CALFNB010000422.1 GCA_937902425.1 uncultured Acetobacteraceae bacterium
GCGGCGCAACTTCGGTCTGGGCACCTTCGCCAACATGCTGGTCGGGTTCGCGCTCAGGCGCTGGTCATGGGTTACAGTGATGCGTTCGCGGTGCTTGGCGGAATGCTCGTGCTGGCGGCCTGTTTCATTCTGTTCACCGGAAAGGGTCAGGCAAGCGGCGCCGGCGCGCATTGATCGTCGCGCGGTCGGCGTGAAGCGGCATTGGCGTAGATCCCGCGACGGAGTGTCGCGCCCCATCGCGGCGCTCGCCGAGCGGCGGTGAAGAAGTTTACCGGTCGCCTCACGGAACGTGATATTGGACAGGCAGCGCGTCGGATCCAGCGTCGGATCCACCGCGCTTTCCTCCTGGGCCCATCCGCTCCGCTCGCGTAAAGCGCGCATGAACGAGCCGCCCTTCGAAAGGACGCGTTCGAATGCTCATCGTGTTTCGCCGTGCCGGCCGCCTGGTCGGGCATTCGCGGTCCGCAGCCCTGGCCCTGACCTTGCTGCTGATCGCCACCCCGCTGTCCTCCGGTGCCATGGCCGCGGATATCAACGTGCTGACCGTCCGGGCCTTCAAACCTCTGCTGCTCGACATCGCCCGGTCGTTCCAGGGGGCCACCGGCAACACGCTCACCATCGCCAGCGACAGCACCGGCGGCGTGACCGCCCGTGTCGTACGCGGGGGCGAGGAAATCGATTTGGTCGTGCTGCCCGCCGAGGCGATGGGTTCTCTCGCCAATCAGGGCAAGATCATGGCCGATACCATGGCACCGGTGGCGAAGTCCGGGATCGGAGTCGTCGTGAAGAAAGGCGAGCCGCTGCCGGACATCAGCACGGTCGAGGCGTTCAAAAGCACCATGCTCGCGGTCCCGTCATTCGCCTACATCGACCCCGAGTCCCGCAGTCTCGACGGAACCTACCTCGCCAACCTGTTCGACCGCCTGGGCATTGCCGCGGCAATCCATCGCAAAGCGGTGCTGGTGCCGTTCGGACAGGTCGCCGCGCGTGTCGACAACGGTGAGGCCGCGATGGCGTTGCAGCAGATCAACGAGTTGCAGGCGGTCCAGGGCGTGACCTTGGTGGGCCCTTTGCCGAAAGAGCTTCAGTTCTACACGGCTTACGCCGCCGGGGTTCCGGTCGCGGCGCGCTTGCCGGTGGCCGCGAAGGCGTTGCTGGCATTTCTGCGCACCGATGCCGCGACGCGGGCGCTGACCGCCCGCGGCTTCGAACGTCCCTGACCGTCAGCGAGTGCGATCCGTAACGGCGGCGATCCCCGCCAGTTGGGCGCCTTCCTGGTTCCGTCGCGCTCGTTCCCGGTGCAGGTTGTACAATCCCGCCAGCGCGACGATCGCGGCGCCCGCCAGCGTGGTCCAGGACGGCACCTCCCCGAACACCACGAAACCGAGCAATCCGCCCCATAACAGCATCGTGTATTCATAAGGTGCCAGCGCCGAGACCGGTGCCAGGCCGTACGCGCGGGTAAACACACAATGCGCGAGCCCGCTCGACACGCCCAGAAACAGCAATGCCCCCCAGACCGAGGCATCGCCGTACGCGGTGACCGGCATGACCAGCAGCATGCCGATCCCCGCCAGCCAGTGGGAGATCATCAGCCAGAATGCCTGGCACTCGGGCGTCTCGGTCCGCGACAGATGCCGCGTCATGATCCGCGTGACCGCCATCGCGACGATCCCGGCCATCAACAACACGACCGTTGGGGTGAACGGGATTCCTCCCCCCGCTCCATTTGGTCGTATCATGACCAACACCCCGGCGAAGCCGACCAGTGTCGCCAGGACGCGGCGCCAGCGAATGCGCTCGCCGAGCATCGGGACGGCCAGCACGGTCATGATCAGCGGCGCGGTGAAGCCCAGCGCGTAGGTCTCGGCCAGTTGCATGTGACGCCAGGAGAGGTACCAGGCGATCGTGGTGAATGACGACAGGCCGGAGCGCAGCGCCACCGTCTTCCACCGCACCGGCCGGAATCGCGCCAGCCCGCCTGACCCTTGCGTTGAAACCGTGAATGCCGTCACGGCCATCGCGCCGAACGCGCCGCGCCACACCATGGCCCAGGCGACGCCGGAGGCGAGGATGGCCCATTTCGCGGCGGTGTCGCCAATGGTCAGGATCAAATAGGAGAACGCGACCAACAGAATGCCGCGCACCGTGTCGGCGGCGTTGTCGGTGAGGGCTCGGACGGGCGCATGGGCGGACATGGTGGCTTTCTCTGGACGAACCGTGCTTGCCCGTGATGGCGGAACGCCGCAAGCCACGGTGAGGCATCGTTCGCGCGGCGAGCGATCCATGGTTTCCAGAACTCTGACCGGCGATCTTTGCCGGCGTTCAGCCGCGGATTGGTTCTCTTAATTAATTTCGAATGAATCCCGGCCTATTGATTGTCGACTTTGATGCCGAGCGGCTTCCACTCTCCTTCTGACCGCAAAAACTTCAACACGAAGGACAAAGTCCTGGGCTCGGTGGGGAAAGTGCCACGCAACAGCAACACTCCATCGTCGTTTATTTCTCCGGGTACCGTGAACGTTATTTCCATGCCTTCAACAATTCGTCCGATGTTCATGTGCTTGTCGCGAAAGTCCTTAAATGCCGCGGACAATTTCTCAGCGGTAAACTGATCCCGGAACGGAGCGGCGGATTTCGCCAATAACACGTCATAAAGACCAGTGACATTGGCGTCATTGAATGTCATCAGCGTGGCCTTGACGAGAAATTCCTGTTCCTCGGCATCGGGGATTTTCGCGGCGATCGCGGAAGCACAAGAGAGCATAACGCTCAAAGCCGCGATCATGATCCCGGACAGCATCGCCTTCGATGACATTAACTTGTGATTCATTTGTCGATCTCCAGCGGCGTTTGTGCTCAGTCATCTGGACATTATCGTGCGTCAAAAGTTTCGACAAGCCAATTCCGAAATTTTATCCATAATCCAAATCACGTCTGAACAAAGCAACACCGCATCAGGGCGCACGATTGGTGGTGTGAGACTTCAGAACATCCAAACCCCCGGCTCAATGAAACTGCCTCCTCGCCGTTTGGTGTGGGTGGTAACGACCGCTCAGGTCCCCACGCTCTGACCGGATTTGCTTACCAACTGTCAACAATACCTGGGCAATGACTGCCACATGACCAGTTTCGTTGTTCGGCTGGGGGGCCATTTCTTCGTCCCGGCCTGGGACGACTCATGACACGACATCGGTGGTAGACGGACTCGAGCAGCCCTGGGCCGAGGCGGCTATGTACGCGCATCGCCAACCCGATAATCCGGTGTATGAGGTCTTCGCCATGAGCGAGGCCTGAGTTCATGCGATTGATCCAACCAATGTTCCGGTCGGATCGACGGGACTCATAAAGAAAGCGTGGATGGATCCCGAAGCAAGCAAGGCGTAACACGGAGTTTCACGGAGTGAGTGCACGGATTACAGGGAGTGGGGTGGAGCGATTGTGCGACCAAACCCTCCGACGGAAGCTCTGAAAACAAAATTCGGGGATTACACGGAAAGTGAGACGAGGCCAACCGGCACCTCATTGGTACGTATCGAACAGGCTCGGTGTAAGCTTCGTAATCACCTGCTTAATCCGGGTTGGAATCTTATCTTTGGTGAATCTCGCCCTCGTGGCGTAGGTGCCGGCGAGAAACCGCCCGATCACGAGGATCGACACACGCGTTGGCCAGACGAAATCCAGTGCCACTGAAAAGGCCGAATTTTGTCTTTGTCGAAACTCCGCCACACACCGACGCTGTACGAAACACTCAATTTACACACCAATCGTCATCAGTTGACAACGCGTATCGGGACCGTCGTGACCAGGGAGAGTCATCCAGTCGTTTAAGGCGAAATGAAGAACACCCAACATCGTGTTCACGGCGATCGGCGCGACCCGCCCAGAAGGCCACCTCGCCTGAACCTCCCTACTCCGGCAACTTCAACGCGGTCTGCTCCACATACGGCTTCATCAACGCATCAGCCTGTTTTTGCGCCTCCGCCATCGCGGCCTCCGGGGTCGTCTTGCCCGACAGGATCGCCTGCACTGCGTCCTCCAGCGCCTTGCGCACCGCCACCGTGTTGTAGGTGGAGAACCAGCCGCGCGCGTAAACCAACTGATCCAGCGCTACCTTGGCATCGGGATGCTCGGCCATGTACGACTTCATCTCCGGCAGATCGTAAGCGGCGATGCGCGGGGAGAAGTAACCGGTGAACCGGCTCCAACCACCGGCGATTTCCGGGCTGACCAGCCATTTCACCAAGGTCCATGCCGCCGCCTGACGCTCCGGCGAGTTGCCCTTGGGGACGATCAGGCTGGCACCGCCGATCGGTGCCGCGTTGACCAGAGAACGCGGCAGGAACGCCACCCGATACGGCGTCTTCATGTTCTCGCGCACGAACGACAGCGAGCCGGTCGACAGCACCATCATCGCCGTGCGGCCCTGGAAGAACGCCGTGGTCACCGCGTTGGCGTCGGTCACGCCCTCCGGCATCACCTTCCATTTGTGCACCAGCGCGTCGATGAAGCGCACCGCGCCGACGGTACTCGGTTCGTTATAGTAGACCTCGCCGCCGTAGCCGGGATTGTAATACTCGCCGCCGTTCGACATGGCGAAGCCGCTGGTGATCCAGCCGAGGTAATCGTAGGTGCCGGGAAACATCAGTCCCCAGCGCGAGGTTTGCGTGCCGTCATGTTTCGCCAGCTTGCGCAGATCGTCCACCCAATCCCGCCAGGTAACCGGTGGATGGTCCGGATCCAGCCCGACCTCCTTAAACGCATCGACACTGTAATAAAGCAGCGGCGTGGAATTCTGAAACGGCACGCCGTAGACGCTCCCATGTTCCATCGCGTTCAGCCGCAACGCCGGCCAGAACTGGTCCATGAATTGCGCGGGAGTCTGCCCGTCACGTGTGATCAGTCCGTCGAACGGGATGACCTCGTCGTTGATCGCGTATTCGCGCACGAAATTGGCGCTCATGATGACCGCGCCCGGCGGCTTGCCGGCCTGGATCGCCGCGCGGGTCTTCACGTTGGTGTCGTCGTAGCTGCCGGTATAGACGGCGGTGACGTGGATGTCGGGATGTTCCGTGTCGAACTGCTCGACCAGACGCTGCATCTCCACCGCCAGTTTGCCCTGCACCGGCACCGGAAAGAACAGCTCCAGTTCGGTCGCGGCATGAACCGGACGCGGCACGGCGGCGGCCGAAAGCGCGAGCGCCAGGGCGGCGGCGGACAACAGACGCATGGATATTCCCCTCATTTGATTCCGGAGTATGTGAAGCTCGCGACGAACTGCCGCTGGAACAGCACGAACAGCACCAGCAGCGGCGCCGCCACCAGGAACGTTCCGGCCGCGACCACGCCCCATTCCGACCCCGCCTCGGCGCCGGAGGTGAACGACGCGAGCCCGACCGTCAGCACCTGGGTGCTCGGCGAGGATGTCGCCATCAGCGGCCACAGGAACTCGTTCCAATGCGCGGTGACCGAAACGATGGCGAAGGCGGCGAGCCCCGGCCGCGCCAGCGGCAACAGCACATGGACGATGATCTGTAAACGGGAGGCGCCATCGACGAGCGCGGCTTCCTCGTACTCGCGCGGGATGGTGCGAAACGTTTGCCGCATCAGGAACACGCCGAACGCGGAGGCGACGTACGGCGCCATCACCCCGGCCAGCGTGTCGTAAAGATGCAGCGATACCAGCGTGCTCATGTTCGGCACGATCAGGATTGGCGGCACCAGCATCAGTTGCAGCAGGAAGGCGTAAAACAGCAGGTCCTTGCCACGGAAGCGCAGCCGGGCGAACGCGTATCCCGCCAGGCTGACGGTAACGCACTGCGCCGCGAGAATACCTCCGCAGAGAATGATCGTGTTGGCGTACCAACGCGGAAAATGGCCGGACCTCCAGGCATCGGCGAAGTTCGCGAGGCTGAAAGGCGGTACCGGCAGCAAGGATGCGAGATCCATCGATCCGGCGCTGCCCTGGCGCAGACTGGCGAGCGCCATCCAGGCGAATGGCACAGCCCAGAGCAATGCCGCCGCGCAAGGCGGCAACAGCCACAGCGCACTACGTTTCATAATGGATCCCGCGTTCCAGGCTGCGCAGGGAGATCATCGACAGCGCGAACAGAAACGCCACGCTGACCACGGTCGCGGCTGACGCCAGCCCGACATCGTAATTCTGATGCGCCTGCTGATAGATGTAATACAGCACCAGCATCGTGGAATCGGACGGCCCACCCTGGGTCATGACGATGACGTGATCCACCTGGGTCAGAACATTCAGCAGCGCGATGATCAGGACGAACGCCAGCGTTGGCCCCAGCAGCGGTAACGTGACGCGAACGAACCGTTGCAGCGGACCGGCTCCGTCGATCTTCGCGGCGTCGAGCAGTTCCTCGGGGATCCCCGCCAGGCCGGCGAGGAAGAACAGCATGTAATAACCGGTATTCTTCCAGATCGTGATGGCGATGATCGAGCCCAGGGCAAGCGATGGGTCGCCGAGCCAGTTGGTGTCGCCCCAGCCAGTTCCGACCCTCGCCAGGTAATGATCCAGCAGGCCGGCGCCGGGCAGCAGGATGAAAGTGAACAGCGATGCCGCCGCGACCAGCGGGATCAGCAGCGGCAACGCGATCGCCGTGCGCAACACCAAGGCGAACCGGGTGGATTCGCGCAGAGCCACCGACAGCGCGAGCGCGAGAGTCAGACTCGGGATGATGGTGCCGGCGGCGTAGAGCAGGTTGTTGGTAACCGCCTGGAAGAAACGCGGATCGGCGAACAGGCGCGCGTAATTCGCTACGCCCGCGTGCGCGCTCGTGCCGAAACCGCGCACCGTGAACGAGCCGGCCAGGACCTGAAGCACGGGCCAATACGTGAAGCCGATCAGAAACACCGCCGATGGCGCCAGCAGCAGCCAGGGCGTCAATCGCGGCCACATCCGCGAGCGTCTCCGCGAGGTCGTTCTGGGACGCGCCCTGCGCCCCCCAGTCCCGCTCACCAGGATCGCGGCCTCGCTCACTGTCTGATCCTGCTCTGCCCGCGGCGCTGATACAAGCCGGGTGATGAACGGTCTGTGACAGAACGGCGACCGTTCGATGACAAGCCCCAGGTCGATGACAAGCCCCAGGTCGATGACAAAACCCCGAGGACCGTGACGACCGACCATCCGCATGCTCGTCACGGGGATCCGTCCCGGCGCATTGACGATCGGTCCTCGGGATGAGCCCACGGCTGTCCGGTTAAAATTTCAGGCATCCCACGCCCCCGAAGATATTCCCAAAGAGCCGCCGCTCCGGCGGCTTTCGAGGACGATCGA
>CALFNB010000423.1 GCA_937902425.1 uncultured Acetobacteraceae bacterium
TTCCTGATTACCCATAAACCTCAGCCAGTTTCAGGAGCCGGTATGGCATGGGCGGGGTATGGACGCCTGCCCAACAAAGACGCGGCAACATGGCTGCGAGATCGTATCGCCGGTTGAAGCGATATTCGAATTCGGCCAAATAACGCGGGACGTGTTTGCTGGCGATGGACCGGTAGGTGCCGGTGATCGCCGCCTTGATGTTGCCGAGGGCGGTGTTGACCCATTTGAAGGCCGGAACCCGGACCGATGCGGGACCCGACCCGGTTTTGATGGCCTCATGGGCGCATCCGGCCTCGGTCACGCCGCCGAAGCACTGAAGCCCGTCGCTCACGACGGTGCAACCTGGATTGAGATTCCGCCGCGCGAACACGGAAATCGCCTTGCCGGTGAAACCCGCGACGCGGCCGAGCTTCATACGAACCGGCTTGCCCTCCGGTGTGGTCTCGACAGCCGCGACGAAGGGCGTCTTCCCCGGCGCGCCGCGCCCGCGCTTACCGCCGGTACGCTCGCCACCCATATAGGCGTCGTCGATCTCGACCCGGCCAGTCAGTTGTTTGGACGCGTCGCGCTCCATCATGACTTGTTTGAGCTTGTGTTTGACCGTCCAGGCCGTGCTCTGCCTCACACCGAGACGCCGGCCGAGTTCGATGCTGGAGATGCCCTGTTTGGTCTGGGTCATGTGATAGATGGCGCGGAACCACGTTCGCAGCGGCAATTTGGTCGCGGCGAAGATCGTCCCGGCGATCGGCGAGGTTTGCCGGCGGCAGGCGGAGCATTGAAACAGGTCACGGGTCTTCACCACACTGTGCTGGCGCCCGCCGCATTCGGGACAAACGAACCCGTCCGGCCATCGGGACGCGACCACCACGGCCCGGCATTGCGCCTCGGTCCCGAACTGGCGCTCGAATTCGGGCTCGCTGAGCCCCTTCTGGAACTGTACTGTGTTGCGCGCCATCGTGATTCTCCGTCAAACCGCCGTTGTTCGCAATTTGTACCGAATTTCTGACGGCTGAGCAAGATGGGTAATCAGGTAGACATTTGTGGGTGCCTGATGAAACGTCGGTGTGGCAGAACGGGATATCACCGGGAAATAGCAAGCCGCACACCCAGCAGCACGAGTACCGTCCCGGCAACGGCATCGATGCCTCGCTTCATTCGGCGGTACGCCGCCTGGATTGGCCGGACGCTGAAAACGACGCCGATTCCACAGTGCCAAATTGCCGACACGCCGGTAACCAATCCTACAGCAGAGACGTAAACCCAAATTGGGGCTACTGACGGCAACATGGCTGAGAAGACCGAGCCAAAGAAAATGGCTGCCGTCGGGTTGCTCACGGCCACCAGATATCCTTTGCCGACGTAGCGTATAGCACTCATCGGCGGCGCTGGCTTCATATCCATGGATGCGCGTCCCCGTCGGGCGGTGAGGATCATCAGAAGGCCAAGGTATATCAGGTAAGCAACGCCCGCTAGCTTAATGGTGTTGTAGAGCCATGCTGCCTGCGCTAGCAGCAAACCCAAACCCAACATGACGGCCGCCGCCCAGGTCAAAGTTGCAGCGGCGACTCCTGCTCCAATGAGCATCCCTGCCTGCCGAGACACAGCGATCGCGGTCGATGAGATGATGACGAATGAAGGGCCTGGGCTTACACAAGCCAATAGGAAGACGCTTGCAATCCCAGCGAGCAAAGAGATGTAAGCCACTGATACGCTCCTTGCGGGCGTCACCACGCCCTGGTCTTATGGAGCAACTTCAATGCCCCTCGAAGTTCGTTTTCACGATACGGCTCTTAGCATTTGCCAATTGCCGCAGGGTTCGGATGCTCCAACCGGGATTCTACGCCACCCGTTTTCCGCGTTTTTCAGAACACATGACGAGGTGACGCTAATATGCCCTACCGGTTTGGTACCACATGGCGTCAAGGCCGAGCATGGCTTCATTCCGTTCGGGTTATTAGGGTCGTTCGACTTCGGACTTACCGGTATCCTGACACAAGTCGCCAATCCTCTGGCAGGAGCAGGTGTGTCCATTGTGGCGTTGTCAACATTCGACACGGACTATGTCCTCATCAAAGCGGAGCAGCGGACAAAAGCAATTGACGCGCTCCGCCGGGCGGGACACACCGTCCATGACGGCGCTCCAAACCCGCTGTGATGCAGACCGCAGCTTCAGATCGTCGAAGATGAGTCATTGGCTGCGATTACCTTGCTCATATAAACCGTCGTGCCCCCACCCGCGAACGGTTCTGTCCGATCGACGTGGAACCCAACAGATTCGTAAAGTCGCAAGTTGGCTTCGAAGGCTTGATTGGTCAGCAAACACAGCTTCGCCAATTTCACGCTGCTTGCCTTCTTCTCGGCATGGTTCAGTAAATGACGGCCTAGACCGTTGCCTTGATGCTCCGGTGAAACGGCAATGTTTTCAATGAAAAGGTGGTCGGAATTGACGATGACTTCGATGAGAGCGACCAAGTGTCCGTCGGCATACAGAAGATCGATCTCGTGCTCTCGGACAGCCTTCTCATAATCAGCTTTCATGGGCATCGGTTCGCGCCCGATGATTGGAACCCATTGCGCGTAGGCTTCCCGTACGAGGCGGCGCACTGCTTCCGCGTCCTGTGACTCGGCCCTCCTGATCTCCGTGTGGGACGCCTTCGACATGTCATATTCCATTTTCACTACAAAAAACCCCGCCTACCTAATGGTGGGCAGGGTTGCTCGGCTTAAGGCGGGACGACTGCGAGGTTTAGCCTCTAACCGGTCGTTTATCCCAAGTCGACGCAGCACTCTGCACCTGTATGCAGAGTCGGCGTCGCCTAGCCTGATGGGAGGTGGAATAGCTCATAAACGGAAGCTCGGCATACTTCTGGCGCATCGTCAAGCAGCAATGCCGGGGCTGTTGTAAGTGCGTGATTTGTCCTCGGTTTAAAGCGGGTGAGTTGTTCAAATTGTTTGCAATCTGTTCCGGAGGTTGCGTGTGGTTCGGTGCCGCGCGTCGATCAAGATGAGACCCCAGATTGTCGCGCTACAGTTCGGGTCCAGGTTTTATGAGAGGCGCACGTGAGGCGCTTCCGGGATGCGCTTAAGAGCCGCGCTGACGGAGACGTTGGCATTGCTTGAAGGGCTGCCACCGTAGCGAGACCCCCGCTGTGAGCCAAATCACGGCGGAGGTGGGTTCCTTGACGCAAAGCTACGTAAAGCGACATCGGATTTGTCAAAACCACAATGCGATCAGCTTGTTAGCCCTGTCCTGAGGGGCCCATTTTTGGGGCCTGATCATGGGTCGGATTTTGCGAGACGGGCGTCCGGCCGAATTGGGTAGCCTCAGCGCGTGCGGCGCCACTGACATGGAAGCTGGAATTCGGCCTTTGGACGGCGCTCAGAGACCGCCTGTGGCCTTTCCCGGCGACGAATTACCCGCGCACCGCAGATCAGAGGGGTCCGATCGTAGACGGGAAAACCCTCAGCCGGCCCATGTCGCTTTACGCACCTTTGCGTCAACGAACCCAACTCGGCGCGGCGGGGGTGACGGTGAACGCGGTAGTGCCGGGCTTCATCCGTAAGGACGCCGGGGCGCGTCGGGCAATCGATCCGGCCGCGCTGGCGTCGCAAACGGCGCGCATCCCGCTTGGCCGCATTGGGTTGCCCGCTGATGTCGCCGCCGCCGTGGCGTTCCTGGCGTCGCCCGCGGCCGGCTATATCACTGGGCAGATCCTGCATGTCGATGGCGGCCTGGTGATCTGACGGGGAGCCTGGCTGGGCATGACACATAGCAAGCCGGCGGCAAGCCCCGTTGGCTCTACCGCGCACCCGCGGCGATCACCCGGACCTGATCGCTGATCTCAGGGTGAGCCTCCAGCAGGTCGGTGATCTGGCGTTCCAGTCCCGGCCTCTTGCGGATGTCGAACTTCGGCCAGTCTTCGACCGGCGTGATGACGATCAGGACGGGCGCGTACGACGCACCCATGACGCTGGTCCGCGCCATCAGCAGACGCATCGCGATCCCAGGCGTTCTTGGCTGCCCGTCGATCCACAGACCGGCCGCTGCGAAGAACGGCGGGTCGCTGGCGCGCACGAAACGCCATCCCGGCATCGGGCCGCCGGCTCGGGTCAGCATCGGTGCTTCCGACGTGTCCTCCGCGTCCGGGTAGCGCGTCAAATGCCGCCGTTCCCCGTTTACCGGCGCGGCGGTCGAATGTGGTGAGAACACCTCGATCTCAATGGTCATCGCGGTGCCGTCACAGGTCACATGCTGGACGATCGCCCGCCCAGAGGCCCCGGCGACAGGCACCGAAGGAGCCCCATCGGCGACACAGGACGGTGCCAGATCGAGCGGCTTCAGCGTCATGTCGGGCATCGCCGAAGCCTCGTTCAGGCCGAGCACGAGTACCGGCGCGAGCGCCGCCAGCGCCGCCACCGCGAGGCCGGCGATCAGGCCCTGTCTGGTCGCGCGCGGATCGGGCGTCATGGGGGAACCGTTCGGCGCGTCTGGCTCGCCGTCCTCACGGAAGGGCAGGCCGAGGGCGATCAGCATCAGGATCACGATCGAGAAGAAGATCCAGCCGTACAGCACGTGATCCGTGGCGGCTGCCTCCGCGCTGCCAAGCACGTGACCCAGCGCGACGATGCCCAGGGCACGGAAGCCGTTGGCGATGATCGGGATGATGATCGAGGCGGCGATGAACAAAATGCGCCGCACCGGGCTGCGATACATCAGCAATGAATAAAGCGCGCCGAACGCGATCGACGCGATCAGGAACCGCAACCCCGCGCAGGCTTCCGCGACGAAGAACGTCCCTTCCGGAATTTCGATGATGTAGCCGTCGATGTACGCGGGGATTCCCAGAATATCAACACCATGCTGGATGAACCAGGTGGTGACGTCCTGCAGCTGCGGCGTGAGGAAGTCACCGAACGGGACGAGGAAGTAAAGATAGAGCAGTGGCCCCAGCATCGCGAGCCACAGGCGCCGGCCAAGCAGGGCGAGGAACAGGACCTGCGCCATGCTGACGGCGATGAGTTGGCGCCCTTCCATGATGCCCAATCGCTCCGCGGCCAGCCACGCCACGCCGAGGGGAAGCACCAGCAATGCCACGATCGGCATTGGTGCCGCGGTCAGCCCGCGCAATGACGACCGCCGGTCCCAGAGCAGGAAGCCGGCGATCGGGATGACCAGGAAACAGTGATTGTACGCGGTCGAATCGATCCAGGTCCTCACCGCGGCCGTGATCTCGGCATGGAACAGCAACCCCAGTACGATGAGGCCGATCGCCAGACCCAGACGCGCGTCGCGCAGACCGTTCAGGGTGTTGGTCAGAGGCTCGTCGCCGATCGTCGCGGCCGGCTGGCTCATGGTTCGGCTCCCATCGACGCGGGTGCGCGCGACGGTCGAACGGAGGCCGGCCGCATCAGGTCGTCGAACCCGCTGAGGCAGGCGTTCCACTCGTAGCGTTCCAGGATCAGGCGGCGCGCGGCCAGGCCCAGAGCCTCACCCTCCGGCGTCACGGCACCATCCGCGCCAATCAGGCGGATCGCGGCGTTGGCGAATGTCTCGGCGTCGTCCGCCAGTATGACCTCCCGGCCCGGAGTCGCGTCGATGCCCTCCAGGGCCCCCGAGGTGACGATGACAGGTTTTCCCATGGCCATCGCCTCCAGAACCTTGTTTTGAATGCCGCGCGCGATCCGCATCGGACCAACCGCGGCGGTGGCATGAAATACGTAGGGCCGGACATCCGGGACCCGCCCGGTGACGGTAACACCGTCCAGCTTCGTCAGCCGTTTTACCGCCTCGGCCGGATTGCTGCCAACGATAAAGAACCGCGCTTTGGGTTGTGCCCGCCGAATGCGGGGAAGCACCTCGGTGGCGAACCAGACCACCGCGTCACAGTTCGGCGCATAATCCATCGTACCGGTGAACACGAATGCCGGCACGGACGGATCGAACGGCGCGGGATACTCGCGCGACGGATCGAAATAGCGATGGTCGACGCCGTTGCTGATCCCCACGATCTTGCTGGCGGCCTCGGGCACTTTGGTGCGGAACAGCGCGGCCTCGGCCTCGGAGACGAGAACCGAATAATCGCATTCCCGCGCAACGCGGCGCTCCAATTGCTCCACCAGCCGCCACTCCCGCCGGTAGATCTGGCGCATCGGCGGGCCGGCGGTTTCGGAATAGGAACGGAATTTTTCCGAGTCGACATCGCCAAGTTCGACGACCCGCTTGCCGGTGGGCGGCAGATCGAGGATGTACGGCGCCATGTTGGACGAATTGACGAACGTCATGGCCGGTTTGACCCGGGTCATGATGTCCTCGACCCAGTGGCGCAGGCCGCGGTCACGGAAGAACGTGACACTCAACGGCTCGCCGGTCAGCAGGCCGCTCATGCAGGTCAACTTAGCGCGCCGACGGTCGAGCGGCGCGGTGAACATGGACGCGCACAGCGCCTTGATCGTGTCGATGTGCTGGAAGTCGGCCGGATCGTCGATCAGGCAACCGAAATGAACGTCGTACCACCGCGTCAGATAGTTCAGGATGTGAAAGTTGCGGATCTTCTCGCCCTTGATCAGCGGATAGGGCAGGCGTTGCATGAGGAACAGAAGATCCGGCATGGCGCTCAGCCCAGACCGCGCACGATCGACGGACCGATCGCGTTGGCGAGAACCAGCGGCAATTGTTTCCATCCCGCGATGAACAGCCGGTATTTCGGGTTCAGCGGGTTATGGTCCGGGATCGATGCTCCCGGCGCGAGTTTGTATTGGTAACGCAGGTTCTCCGGCGTGAACCCCCAGTTCTTCTTGAAGTCGAAGGCGCCGGTGCCGAGCTTGCTGCGCCCGAAGTCGAACAGGCGGCAGCCGCGGCCGGCGGCCCGGCGCATCACCTCCCAGTACATGAAGTCGTTGCCGGCGCGCTGGCGTGCGGCCGCGGTGCCGCCGCCGTAATACGGCAACACCTCCTCCCGAAAGTAGAAGTTCATCACCGAGGCGATCGCGGCGTCGCCATCCATCACGGTCACGACGTCGCAGTCGTCGCCGAACACTTCGGCCAGCATGGTGAAATAGCGGCGGGCGAACACCGGTGTGCCGAGATTGCGCACGCTCTCGGCATAAATGCCGTGCAGCAGTCCCGCGTTGCGGTCGGCGACCGAGCGCAGGCCGTTCTGGATACCCTTGCGCACCATCGCCCGCTGCTTGCGCAGGATGGCCTTCATGTTTTTGTCGTTGTCGGCGTCGATCGATTTACGAAATGTCACGTAAAGGTCGGGCCGTTCCAGCCAGTCGTCCGCGGTACCGCCACCCTGGGCGCGGCCATTAACAACGCCGTCATTTATCTCGACATTGGCGCCGCCACCATAAATCTCTCCATTCGCACCGCCGCCGGCAATTCCACCGTTGGCGCCGCGATAGCGGAATTCCACCGCGCTGGCACCGGTTTTTTCCAGCAACGACCCGGCATGCGAGGTCAACGCGGCGGCGCTTTCCGGGTCCACCGCCAGTGGGCCGCCATAGACACAGAACGGTACCGAAATCAATGTATTGCCAAACAGCAACGTCTTCACCTGCGCCAGCGGCAGCACGCCGGTAATGGCGCCGTCTTGCTCGGCATAGGCGAAATGGGTGCGGTGGTCGAACACTCGTCCAATGATCGTGGCCCAGGAGGCGCGATGGAAGAACGTGCCTTCGGGATGGGCGAGGACGAACGCATCCCATGCCGTGGCGCTGGCGTCATCCAGGGGACGGATCGTGACAGCCATGCGTCGCTCAGGCGGCGATCGGGGAGGCGTCGTGTGGCGCCACCACCGCGCGTTCCGGCGCCTGATCCGGCGCGTTCAGCAGATCCGCGAACACCCGGTCCATGCGATCCCAGGCGAACCCGCGCAGGATCCGATCGATGTTCGCCGCCATGACGGACAGCCTGGTGTAATGCCGCAGCCGCGACTTCCAGCCGGCACCGTCGATCCTTGGCTGATCCGGGTCGATTTCCCACGGATGGAAATAGAAAATGCCAGGTCGGCCCTCGACCCGGTTCACCCGCGCCAATCCCGCCCGATACAGTCCGCTTGGCAGCAGCCGGAAATAGCCGCCGCCGGAGCACGGCCAGTTGCGGCCGAATGCCCGCACGGTGGTCATCGGAAGTTCCCAGAACCCATCGCCGTTCGGCTGAAACGGCTGCCGCGGCGCGTCCGGCATGCCATACAGATCGTGCGCGATCGGGTTGACGCTGGAGCTGTAACGATACCCCTCGTCCCGCAGGATACCGAATGCCCACTGATTGCGCGCGCCGATCGAGAACGTCGCGGCGCGATAGCCGGTCACCGGGACCCCGCCAATATCCTCCAGCACCGCCCGCGTCCGCCGCACGTCCTGGCGGAACACCTCGGGCTTCTGGCTGTCGGCCCTGGTATGGTCCCAGCCGTGGCTCGCGAGTTCGTGCCCGCTGGCGACGATGCGGCGCACCATGGCGGGATGCCGTTCGGCTACCCACCCCAGGGTGAAGAACGTGGCATGCACGTTCGCACACTCGAACTGGCTGAGGATGCGGTCGACGTTGGCCTCGACCCGCCGCGGGAAACTGTCCCAGTCGGCGCGAGCCACGCGGTGCGCGAAGGCCTGGACCTGGAAGTAGTCCTCGACGTCCACGGTCATCGCATTGGTGGGCATCGCATTGGTGGTCATCGCTTTGGGCGTCGCGCCCGCGAAGCTCATGGGTCTTTCTCCACCGCCGCGGCGAGCAGTTTGACGATCCGCTGGAAAATCCGATCTTGCCGCGCCGTTGCTTCCTCTAAAGCTTCAATTCGGTGGAGCAAATCGCCAGGGTCGCCGGATGCGCGCGGCCGGAACGCGGGGTACCTGCTCCGGCCATCCTCGTCCGCGTCATCGCGGGCGGTCGTGGGGAGACCGTTGACCTGGCCCGCGGCCTGCACGCCATTCAGGCCCTCGGCCATCTCGTCGGCGACTTCCTCCACCATCGCGGCGGTGATCGACGTCCGTTCTTCAAGGGCACCGAATTGCAGCACCCTGGAGCACAACGTGTTGATCCGCCGAGGCGTCCCGCCGGTGTGGCGGTGTACGGCGGCGAACGCGTCCTCCTCCCAATGCGGATTGCCGGTCCAGCCGACCGTCTTCATGCGATGTTCGATGTACAGCCGGGTCTCCACGTCCGACATCGGACCGAGGTGGAACGACGCCAGCACGCGCTGACGCAGCTGCTCGGCATCGCGGCTGGCCAGGATCGGGCGGAACTGCGGCTGACCGAGAAGAATGGTTTGTACCGACGCCTTGCCGTCCACCGTGATGTTGGAGAGCATCCGTAGCTCCTCCAACGCGTTGAACGACAGGTTCTGCACCTCATCCACCACCAGCACGCAGCGGCGGCCGGCGTTGCGATGCTCCCGCACCATATGCTCGAAACGCCGCAGCAGAACGGATTTCTCGGTGCCGGGGACGACGTTCAGGCCGAATCCATCCATCACCAGGCGCAGCAGATCGTCGCCGGATACCTGGGTCGTCACCACCTTGCACACGGCATAGGCGTTCCGGTTGAGCTGCAGCCAAAGCTGCTCCACCAGCATGGTCTTGCCGGCGCCGACCTCACCGGTGATGACGATGAACCCTTCCCGTTGGTCCAGCCCGTAAACGAGATGGGTGATCGCGCGCCGGTGGTTGCTGGAACTGAAGAAGAACCGCGGGTCCGGCGTCAGCAGGAAAGGGGGGCCGTCCAGGCCATAGAATTTTTCGTACACGATGCCTTCAGAACTGTTTGGTGAATCCCAGGATCAGGACGTTTTCGTAGACACTATAGCCTGGTATCCTCGAGGTGCGGTCGAAAAAAGAATACCGCGCGCTCAGCGACGTCGATGCTGATAGCGTGTATTGCAGGCCGACGGCGGTCGACAGGGAGGTGTCGTTGCCCAGGCTGCCGGATCGGTGGATGAGACTATACGACGCGCTGGTGCTGAGCGTCATGTCGGGCGAGAGTTCGTGCGTCCAGGCGATGCTGGCGGATTTTACGTCGGTCGATTGGTTGGTTCCGGCGATCGGCTGGTTGATGATGAAAAGCTGCCCCGTGGCGGGGTCAATGAACTCGCCCGACTCGACGCTGCCCGGCGTGAGGTTG
Organism: uncultured Acetobacteraceae bacterium; assembly: GCA_937902425.1. Classification (GTDB taxonomy): domain Bacteria; phylum Pseudomonadota; class Alphaproteobacteria; order Acetobacterales; family Acetobacteraceae; genus Rhodopila. Next base: position 10,115 of record CALFNB010000423.1, read on the forward strand.
GTCTGGATGGACCAGGTCACGTTGGCCGACATCGTGTCGCGTAACCATCCCGTGGACACCCCGGCGTTGAACGTGTCGAAGCGGAACACCCCGCTCTGCACCCCGAGCGCGTTCGTCCCGACGAAATTGGGCCCGCCCGTTACCGCGTTGACCAACTGTCCGTTGATGTTGATGGTGCCGTTGTTCAACTGGTTCTGTAGGTTCTCAAGCTGGGTGCCGATCGTGTCCGAATAGCTGACATTCAGTTGCGTGCGCCCGCCGATGGCGATGTAGCCGCTCGCATTGATGTTGTTGCTGCCGTTGAGATGTCCGTATGAAACCGTGAGGGAACTGAAAGGGCTCGGCGTCAACGTAAAGCCCACCTGCCAGGTCAGGCCATTGATTTGCGGGCCGTTCTGACCACTGTACTGGATGTACTGTTCGCCGATGGAGGCCTGCAAGGTAAGGTAGCGGTTCAGTGCGTAGCTGACCTGATCGGAGATGGTTCGCCGCTGCGACGTGAAGGACTGCGCCGGGACCGTGGTTGTCGTTCCCGTGCCCACGGCCCCGAGGGAAGTGAACACCTGGATCGTGGCACCGGAGGAAGCCTGACTATGCGATTGCGAAAAGTCGATGTTGATCGAGTTTTGCACCCGGCCCAGAAACTCGCCCGTGGTGAACTGGGCGATCTGTTCGGTCGTCAAAAGACTTTGGCCGTTCGAGCCTCCGGTGGGAAACGGGCTCGCCGCGAAACCATTGATCGTGCTGTAGTGTGAGGCATCGATCGACGCGCCAAGCTTGCCGGTCCCGTAATCCTTGAACTGATGCAGCAAATAGGGAGACATCCCGACACTCGCGGTCTGCACCTCATTCCGCGGGTTCGTGCCAGCCTGGCCAGCGCTACCGTAGCCGCCCACCGAGGTCGCGGCCGGCGCGAGCGCGGCGTTCCCGTTGCCGATCGTGCCGTTACCGGAGAGAGTTCCATACCGTGATTGCACGCCGCTGACGGCGCGTACATCGACAAAGGCAAGGTCGGGGACGACAGTAATAAGGCCGGTCATGGTTAATTGCTGCGTCAGCACGTTCAACGGTCCGTTGATCGCGTGCAGCAGCAGGTTGGGCGAATAGTCCAGCATCAATTGCAGCCGGGCCGTATTCGCCTGGATCGACATGCCCGGCGCGATCACCGTGACCGCATCGAAGCGGCGCGGCGACTCCACCTCCAGCGTGTTGTCGGTGAACATCTCCTGCACCGTCAGCCGGGGTATGATCGTCCACGCGCCTGGATTGCCCGGGGCCGCCGGATTGACCAGCCTCAGTTGATTGCCGAGCCCCCTGAGGTCCGTGGATGGCAATTCCGTGCCGAGCGGGGCGCTGGTCGGCAGCGAGTCCTGATTGCTCGGGTCGACGAATGGAAACGCGAGCGCGGCACTCATGTTGGCCAGAAACGCGGTCAGCAGACCGCCCGCGAGGCAGCAAGCTGTTCTTGACGCGACTGCTTCGTCTCGCATGGTCAGGGCCGATATTCCAGCGGTTTCAGGAGGAATAATAGGACGAATAGGCCCCGAATGTATAGCGCGAGGAGACCTGCTGCTTGTTCAGCACAAGGGTGATATTCGGGCAGGCCTGGAGCAGGTCGAGCGACGCTTCCACCTCATCGCGCTGCGTGCGGTCAGCCTCGACAACGAACAGGATCTGCCCGACGACGGGCGCCAGGACCGCTGGGTCGGACGTGGACAGGCAGGGCGGCGCGTCGAGCACCAGCAGCCGGTCCGCGTAACGACGGCCCAGACTTTGGATGAGTCGGGTCATTTCTTTGGTGGAGAACAATTCCGCGCTCCGCTCCCGCTCGCGTCCGACCGGCAGGATGGACAGCCGGTCGATCGGGGTCTTCACGATCAGCGGCGACGGGTCGAGTTTCGGGTTGGCGACCAGGTCGAGCAGGCCGCGCATTTCAGCCAGGCCAAGCGCGTAACAGAACGAGTCACGCTTGGAGTCGGCGTCG
>CALFNB010000424.1 GCA_937902425.1 uncultured Acetobacteraceae bacterium
GCTCTACTCTCGATTGACTCTCATTGTTGCGCCCCGCGGGCGCGATTACTCCGGCCGGCCGGTCGATCACCGACGGCGATGTTTTCCTGGAGGGCCGGATATGGCGCGTGCAGAGCGCCCGGGATCGTGCCGTGGCGTTCGCGTTCCGCGCGTTCCCGCGGATCGACCAGCACGATATCCGAACGACCGAGTAGTACTCTCGCGTCGACGGCACTGACCGGTCGCCCGTGGCGGGCGAACTCCGCGTGTACCAGGCCCTGCGCATATTCGTCAAAGAATGGGCCGGGCCGCGAAAGACCGGCCCAGGAAAAGGCGCCTTTGCCGGTTAACGATCCCCAGGCAGGTCGGGAACCGATCGCAATCGGCTCGTCGCCGCCACCCTGATAAATCAGCCTGTTTGGTTCTTCATAGCGATCGAATCGTAACAATAATTGTTTCGATTCTGGTTTCGGTCGATCCGGCGACGGGACCATTTCGATCGCAATGGAACCGGTAAACAGATTTCCCGCTGGATGGAACTCTTTGAAGGTCAGACTGACAGAGGTGTGGTAGTCATGGGATTGATCCTCACGGGTAAGTGACGCTCCAATCTGCGTCGGCGGCTCATTTTGAATGAAATATGTCGCCATTCCGGCGGCCCCGAACAGAACTATCACGATCAAAAGTGTCCTGATGGTCATTGCGTTATCCAGGGTCAGCGATGTTCGGGTCCTCCATCAATGCCGGAAATGCCGCATCCCGGTGAACACCATGGCCAACCCGGCCGCGTCCGCCGCCGCGATCACCTCCGCGTCCCGGATCGATCCTCCCGGCTGGATCACGGCCGTGGCACCCGCCGAGGCCGCCGCCTCCAACCCATCCGCGAACGGAAAGAACGCGTCCGAGGCGACGACGCTGCCCTCGGTCAACCGGCCCGGCAGGCCGGCGGCTTTGGCGGCCTCCTCCGACTTCCAGGCGGCGATGCGGGCGGAGTCGACGCGATTCGGTTGCCCCGAGCCAATGCCAACCGTGGCGCCGTCCTTGGCATAGACGATGGCGTTGGACTTCACGTGCTTGCAGACCGCGAAAGCGAACAGCAGATCCGCCAGCTCGGCGTCCGTCGGCGCGCGCCTCGTGACCACCTTGAGGTCGGCGGCGGCGATCCGCCCGGTGTCGCGCGTTTGCGCCAAAAAGCCGCCACTCAGGCCGCGGAAGGTCCAACCTGGGGAGGTCGGATCGGGCATGCCGCCGGTCAGCAGCAGCCGCAGGTTTCGCCGCCGCGCCACAGCTGCGATCGCTGCCTCTGTCGCATCCGGCGCCACGATGACCTCGGTCAGGATCTTGGCGATCTTCTCCGCCGCCGCCACGTCCAATATCCGGTTCACCGCGACGATCCCGCCAAACGGTGAGATCGGGTCACAGCGGAACGCCAGATCCCAGGCCTCCGCCAGCGAGGCGGCACAGGCGACACCGCACGGATTGGCATGCTTGACGATCGCAACGGTCGGAGCGTCGAACTCGGCGACACACTCGAACGCCGCGTCGGTGTCGGCCAGATTGTTGTACGACAGTTCTTTGCCCCGCACCTGTCGCGCGGTCGCCACGCCGAGCCGCGTGCCGTTGACGTAAAATCCGGCGTCCTGATGCGGGTTTTCGCCGTAGCGCAAAGTTTGCCGCAACGTTCCGGCGATGGTCAGGCGGTGAGGGAAGGCCTCCTGACGTTGTTCCGCGAACCAGGCGGCGATGGCGGCGTCATAGGCAGCCGTGCGCGCGTAGGCTTCTCCGGCCAGCCGGCGGCGCAACGCCATTGTCGTGCCGCCATGCGCGCCGAATTCGGCCAGAACCGCGTCGTATTGCTCGGGCTCAGTCAGGATGGTGACAAAATCGTGGTTCTTCGCCGCCGCGCGGATCAGCGCCGGGCCGCCGATGTCGATGTTCTCAACGCACTCCGCGTCGGGCGCGCCCTTCGCGACCGCCGCCTCGAACGGATACAAATTGACAGCGACCAGATCGATCGGCGCGATGTGGTGTGCCACCATCTGCGCGAGATGCTCGGGGTTGTCGCGGCGGCCGAGAATGCCGCCATGGATTTGCGGCACGAGCGTTTTCACCCGTCCGTCGAGGATTTCCGGAAAGCCGGTGTGCTCCGCCACTTCCTTCACCGGAATATTGGCATCCCGCAACGCTTTCGCCGACCCGCCGGTCGACAATATCTCCACCCCTCGCGCGACCAATGACTGGGCGAACGCAACGAGGCCCGATTTGTCGGACACGGAGATCAGCGCGCGGCGGACAGGAACGATGTCGGACATGATCACACTTGGGTTCGGTTTGGGGGGGCGGTTTGTCCGTTGGGGGATACACCGAACCAACCGCGGCGCGAAAGCCAGTGGCGCCACGGGAGGCGCCGTCCCTACTTGATCAACGCGTCCGACGGACCTTCCTGAGGATACGCGGGAGGCCGGTCGTGTAATGTATGATCGCCACCTCAGCGGCCCGCGAGCCGCCTGTCCTCAACGCCCAACAGCTCGAGGGTGCGGGCCAGCACCTTCGCCTCGTCATATAGCTCCACCGCCCGCTGACGCCCGGACGCGCCCATCGCGGCACGCGCGGTGGGGTCGCCAGTCAGGCTGCGCAACGCCGCGGCCAAGGGCGCCACGGTCGCGGCAGGAATCAGCAGGCCGGTGACTTCCGTCAGCACTTGTTCGCGCGGGCCGCGAATGTCGGTGGCGACCACAGGCAACCCGGCCAGCATCGCCTCGATCACCGACATCGGCAGTCCCTCGAAATGGCTGGGAAGAACGAAAATATCCGCGGCCGCCAGGATCTCGGCGACATCGGTGCGGTAACCCAGCAGGTGCAAACGCGGGCCCAGACCGGCGTTGCGCAGCAGGTTCAGCATGTCCTCGCCGCGGTCGGACAGCAGCCGTTCACCCACGACCCACAAATTCGCGTCCGGCACCCCGCGCATCGCGGCGGCCAGTTCGGGGTAGCCCTTGTGGCGCACCAGCCGGGACACGGCGACGATCACGACCTGGTCCTCGGGGACGCCGAGCTCGGCGCGGAGCCTGGCGCGGGCGATGGGATCGGGACGGAATACCGCGGGATCGCGGCCGTTGCGCACTGACACGGCATCGCGGCTGATCCACAATCGGCGAGCGTCGCGGGCTTCCTCGTCCGAGACGGTCAGGAACACGGTGGTGACGCGGGCGGCCAACCACTCCATCAGGAACCCGATGGCCTGGCGGGCCGGGTTACCCGGGTAGTTGAACCAGAATCCATGGCATGTGCAGGCAATGCGCGGCACTCCGGTCCACCAGGCGGCCATGCGGGCCAGGAAACCGCTGATTGGCATGTGCGCATGAACAAGGTCTGGCTTTTCCTCGCGGAACAAGC
>CALFNB010000425.1 GCA_937902425.1 uncultured Acetobacteraceae bacterium
ATCACTGAAGCGCGGCGCCCTCAATGCCCGCGCAAGCTCGGGAGGTCGATATCGATTGCCGCGGCCACGGTCATGTCCATACCCGGCGGCAATGTCTGTGGAGCGGATTACTTGGTTCAGTCGGCGTGCTGCTCAGCGGCGGCACGAAACCGCGTGGTTCGACAGCCGCGGCCCATACGGCCGAGACGGTCTCAGCCGCGCTGGCCGTCCTGAGAAAATCCATCTCAGTCGATGTCCATACGCATGGCGGAACGACCGGGATCACGTCGAAGGCGGCTCCCAGCAAAGATCTGGCGAACGGTATGCGCGCGGGATCGCTCGCGGTCGCGTGCCTCGCGGATGTCCCGGACGGGCCGATCCTTGGCAGAGGCCCGGCCAGCGGCGTTGCCGCACTGCGCACGCCGGATCCAGGCCAGCTCTACAAATATCATATCGGGCGTCTCGACTGGGTGGATGAGATGGTCGCCAACCACGGTCTGCGCCGCGCTCTTTCCGCAGCCGACCTCCAGGCGGCGCGGTCAGCGACGGAAACCTTCGATCTCCTCTTTCGCCCAGGCGATGGACTGTTCGATCGTCTGGCCGGCGAATAGTTTCGCTACCATACCGGAGACGGTGCCGCGGCTCCACATCCGAGCGGCGATCTCGGGCGGCGCCGGATAGCCGACAATGTAATATTCAGCATCGTGCCAGGGTCGAACCGGGTAGTTGTAGATCGTTCCCCGCGGCGGCTCCACTTCCTCCCAGATCTTGAAATCCGCCATCGAAAGGAACTGCGGGATGTCATAGCCGAGGGCGCCGTTCGCCATGAACTCGACATTCTCGCGCTGCATGAGATGCAAAAGCAGATCCTTGGCGGCGCTTTGGTTCTGCGCGAACTGCCAGATCCCCCAAAAATACGGTCGGGTCGGCACAAAGCGTCCCTTCGGCCCGCGCGGGTTTGGGAATGTCCAGGAGTCTTCGGCAATGGGGGGAGCATCTCGTTTCGCTACCGCCCATGCCGATGGCGGGTTGTAGATCAGAGCGCTCTTGCCGGAGATGTAGGCGCGATTATTAGATGCATTATCGTAACTTACCGTATCGCGCGGCAGGAACGGCAGCAGACGTTTGGCATATTCGAGTGCCGTGCGCACATTGTCGGAATCGACCGTCGTGTTGCCCTCGGAATCCACCAGATACGCGCCATGGGCCGCGAACATCGCCCCCCAGGTTTCCAGTGAGTCGGTGGTGGTGCCGCAACCGATGGCGAAAGGAAAACCCGCCTTGAAGCAGGCCTCGGCGGCACGCAACTGTGTATCATAGGTCCAGTCGGCGGCGGCGGCCGGCGTCGACTCATGCGCCGGATACCACGCCCGCACATCGATACCGGCATACTGCTTCAGCATGCTCATTCGCGCGCAGGCCGGCAGCGGCGAACTGCCAAGGCTGGTGGGAAGCGCCAACCAATGCCCGCCGATCTTGCCAAGATACTCGCTGGCGGTGCCGCATGGCCCGTATTTGGCCGTGAGCGAGGCCATGAGATCATCGACCGGCACGAGCCGGTCCTGCCATTGGTGTACTGTCCAGGCGTCGAATGCATAAAGATCGTGGCCGCGGCGCGCCTGCGCCTCGGCCGCCATGGTGATGAAGATCTTCTCGCCGTTCGTCGTCATGAAATCGAGCGTGACGTCAACCTTGTTCTTTTCCGCCCAGGCGGCCACTACCTTGCGTACCGCCTCATTGCCTTCAGGCATCCAATGATCCCACATACCGAAGGCGAGTTTGCCGGCGGCACCCGCCGTGCGGATGTGCACCAGTGGCAGCGTGGCCGTGGCGGCACCCAGTTTCAGAACACGCCGTCGTGGCAGACGAGTAGTCGTTCGCATGGCCGTAACCTCCGTGTCAGGTCAGGTTGATGCTGGCCTTCGATTCAATTCCGGGTGGCGGCGCGCCACCGGCCTCGCGTGCCGCCGTGGCGGCCACACGGGGCGGGCGCGGACCGAGGACGGCGGGAAGAATGGCGGCGGTAACCGAGCTTCGGGCCCGCGGCCGGCATGGGGTTTTGCATGGTCTGAGCCTTCGTGGTGCCGAACAACCCGGCGAGCCTCGTGGCCATCTCCCCGACGTCCGCACCGGCGTTGACCGGCCGCGTCACGGGTTTCAATCTGATTCCCGCAGAATATTCGTGGCAGAAACACTAACATGGTCAAGCCGCGATAACGCGGGGCAGCAATTCTCAATTCGGCGGTCAGCCTCATCTCTTGCATTCTGCTCGGCCCTCCCGAATGCTGGCCTCATGGATGTCGACGTTGTCGTGATCGGCGCCGGAATGGCGGGCAGCAGCGCGGCGGCATGGATCGCCGCGAGCCAGCGCGTCGCGCTGATCGAAGCGGAGGAGGTGGCCGGCTATCACACCACCGGCCGTTCGGCGGCGATGTGGCTGCGGAATTACGGCCCGCCGGATGTACGGCTGCTGTCGCGCCTGTCACGCGCGTTCTTCACGACGCCACCCAAGGGCTTCACCGAGGTGCCTCTGATGCGCCACCGTCCCGTGCTGTTCCTTGGCGCCGCGACCAGACCAGCGGAGCTGGCGGTCCTGCTCGCCGAAGGCGAGGGGCTGCGTCAGGTGGACGAGGCGGAGGCGATGGCGATGGTGCCGGCGCTCAGACGAGGTTATGCCTGCGGGGCGGCGATCGAGGCGGATGCGTTCGACATGGATGTGAGCGCGATCCAGCAGGGTTTTCTCCGCCAGCTACGCGCGCGGGGCGGCGTATTCGCGTTGCGCAATCGAGCCGGACTGATCGAACGCCGCGGCGGCACCTGGCACGTGGAGACCAGCGCCGGCACGACGTTACGGGCCGAAGTGGTGGTCAATGCGGCGGGCGCCTGGGGCGATGAGGTGGCCGGCATCGCCGGCGTCGCGCCGATCAGTCTGCGCCCGCTCCGCCGCACCGCGTCGATTATCGATCCGGCGCCGTTCGAAGTGGCGGAATGGCCGATGATCATCGATGCCGGACGCCACTGGTACGCTCGGCCCGAGGCGCGCACGCGGCTTCTGGTCACGCCGGAGGACGAAACCCCCAGCTATCCGCACGACGTGCAGCCCGAGGAGATGGATATCGCACTGGGCATCGATCGCATGCGGCAGGCACTGGCGATCGACGTGCGTCGGGTGGAACGAAGTTGGGCGGGACTCCGTACCTTTACCCCGGACGGCAGCCTGGCATTCGGGTGGGACAAGGACGTGCCGGGGTTCTTCTGGTGCGTTGGCCAGGGCGGCTATGGCATCCAGACTTCGCCGGCGGCGGGCAGGCTCGTGGCGAATTTGGTGGCCGAGCGGGACTGCGAGGAGGCGACCGCGATTCTGTCCATGATTGATCCGGCCCGGTTCCGCGTCGGTTAGAGCAGTTCCAGTCTGGTTGGGAATAGCCGCACGCCGAAGGAACTTCACGCACCCGCGGCGAGAGACCCGGCTTGTGACAGGCGCCAACCCCTTTCACGGCGCGCTTACCGCGCGGATCACCTGGTTTCCCGATATCGCCTTGGTTTTGGCGAATACCATCTCGACCGGGTGATCGCGATGCGTGGCACGGTGCCCTCGATCGTTACCGAAAGACGAGAACCGGGATCCCGGAGTGCGTCAACACCTTCACCGTTTCGCTGCCCAACACGACCGCCGCGACGCCGCGCCGTCCGTGCGAGGCCATCATGATCAGATCGCAGCCGTGCGTCTGGGCTGTATCGATGATCCCCTGATAGGGATGTGCGTGCGAGACCAGCACCGTCTCACACGCGACGCCCGTCTCCTTCGCCCGCGCTGCCACCGCGTCAAGCACTTCGTGCGCGTACTCGTTCGCATGCTCGGCATAGGTGGTGCGCGTGTGTTCCAACTGTTCCGGCCTGACGGAGAACACCGCGAACGGCTCGACAACGGTCACCGCCGTGATCCGGGCACCAATCTCCTTGGCTAACGCGATACCCTGCGCGACGGCACGGTTGGCGAGTTCGGAACCGTCGGTCGGCAGCAGAATGGATTTGTACATCTTCCTGCCCTTTCCCCTGGGAGGCTCTGGTCGCGGGTGGCCTCCTGCATTTGGGGGTCCAGCGGCGCCAGGCAATGGGGCCGCGTCCTCGTGCCAACCATTTATGCGATCCGGACGTATTGACGGTGCGAAGCGCTCAGGATCATCGGCACGGGTCAGCGGTCCACGGCTGCCAGCCGTTCAGGACCGCGGCGACCACCATCGCCGGCATCGAATTGTCCCGCCGTATCCAAAACGGGCAGTTCAACCTGGGCTGGTCGCGTCTCAAAGACAGACGCGTGCCCGCCGTCCGGAACGTGGTGTTGGCAGCGTCATAAAAATGACGGCTTATGAGACCATCCGTGGGCTCGGCGTGAATCGTACCACAAACCTCACGCGATGGCCGGT
>CALFNB010000426.1 GCA_937902425.1 uncultured Acetobacteraceae bacterium
GTCAGAGATTCTCACCCTGATTGTCGCTCTTTCTCATCCAGATTGTCGCGCAATAATTTTTTTGCCAAATCCTGACGGAACCACGGATCACGACGCTCAAACGACTTTCAATAGCGGAGCAGGGTGCCCGATCCCGTATCATGCCATGAGGACACGTCAGGAGAAATCCGAAACTCCCCCGTTATGCACACTCAGAGTTAAGCGCGGCGAAACAGCTTCACGCGAGATGACGTGGAGAGCTGTTCCGCCAAGGAGCCCCGCTTCGATCGCGTCTGACGAATTCCGATCGTGCATCGAAACCAGATTCCCGATGTTCAATATGTCCTGAACCATGCAATGGCTCCTCTACCAGGGGACGACGCCTTTGCTGTTGGAAAAGGTACCGGTGGGGCCGCCGTCGGGCAACAGCGCGAGGCGGACGGCTTCGGCGGCTCCTTCCCGGATGGTCTGGTGACCCCGGTGGCCGTTGAGGTCCGTGGCGGTGTAGCCAGGATCAGCGGAATTGACCTTGATGGCGGTGTCACGGAGTTCGTAGGCAAGCTGCACGGTAAGCATGTTGAGGGCAGCTTTGGAGGCGCTGTAGCCGATCAGCCTGGTGGCGGCGGATGGGTAAGCAGGGTCGCCATTCTGGGTAAGCGAACCAAGGCCGCTTGTTCGCCGTGCTGGAGGACCATCTCAACAAAGTATCGGCGGCGGTGGAGTCCGCTTGCGAGCGCGCGCGTCACAAACCGTTGGCGGATATGGTGAAAGAAGTGGTGGAGGCATTCGTTGACGCCAAAATGGAGCGCACCGATATTTCGATGGCGCTTTACCAAATCGCCACGGAAGTAGATGGACCGGCGCTTGTGAAACGGTCGGGCCAGCGGTGTCGGAAGGCGCTGGAGGTGCTGCTCGGGACAGCGCCGGACGCGGGGTCGCACCAGGAGAAGTTTGCTGTCCAGATGATGGTCGCGGCGATGGTGGGAGCAACGCGATCCGCGCTGGAAGCGGGCGCTTCACCGGCGATGGTTCGGAAAGTACGAGATCACCTGGTGCTGCTGTGCCAGTCGTACATGATGGCGGTCGCGACGCCGCGATGGCCCTCGCAATCGAACCGTTGATTGAACAGCCTCAGATTCACGACGGTCTGCTGGTTCCCCTTTGCCGCCGTTCGCATCAAGCAAGCGGAATGGATGAGCGCACCTCGAAAGTTGGCCTATCGCACCGCTGCCGCCACGTCGTGAAACAATCGGGCCGGCAGTCCACCCCCAACGACGTTTTTCATCGGTGTGTTGTCGTCGTTCCCCAACCAAACACCGATCATCATTCCGTTGACCGAACCAATGAACCACGCGTCCCGATAATCCGACGTCGTTCCGGTTTTTCCCGCGACCACGCGTCCCGGAATCGCGGCGGCTTTGCCTGTGCCGCGGTTGACGACCGAGGTCATCATCCCCGCCATCATCGCCGCCTGTTCCGGCCGGATCACCGGCTCCGGCGTCTCCCGAGGTTCGACCGCGAAGGGCACTACCCGGAACCCGCCATTGAAGAACGGCGCGTAGGCGGCGGTCAGCTCCAATAACCCGACCTCGCCGGTGCCCAGGGCGAGGGAGGCATCGGTGGGCAACTTGCTGGTGATGCCGAGTCGGGCCGCCGTGGCCGCCACCGGCTTCGGCCCGCCGAACCGCATCATCAGCCGCACTGACGCGGTGTTGACCGAGTGCGCCAAGGCCTCATCCAGCGTGATCTCGCCGCGGTATTCGCGTTCGAAGTTCTCCGGTTGCCAGTTGCCGACCCGCACCGGCGCATCCAGCACGGTGTCGGCGGGGGTCAGTCCATTTTCCAGCGCGGTCAGCCAGACGAACGGCTTGAACGCCGAGCCGGGTTGGCGATGTGCGTTGACCGCCCGATTGAAGTTGCTGTCCCGGTAATCCCGCCCGCCGGCCATCACCCGCACCGCGCCGGTCGCCGCATCCAGCACCACCACCGCTCCCTGCTCCACTCCCGCCACCGCTCCTGGGCCATCCAGCATCGTCGACAGTGCCGACTCGGCCGCGATCTGCAGGCGCTGATCGAGCGTGGTGCGCACCGTGGCATCGCGATCCGGAGGCAGCACCAATTGCACCTGATCGGATGCCCAATCGGCGAACCATGCACCTGGCTGGCGCGATACTTTTGGGAAACTGATCTTCGCCGCCTCGGCCCGCGCGCGCTCCGCCGAGATGGCGCCGGTCTCCGCCATCGCGGCCAGGACCTCCTTCGCCCGCATCGCCGCCGCCGCCGGATTGGCGCGCGGATTGAACCGCGATGGCGCCCGCGGCAGACCCGCCAGCACCGCCGCCTGCCACAAATTCACCTTGCGGGCGGAGATGCCGAAATACATCCGCGAAGCCGCGTCCACGCCCCAGGTGCCGGCGCCGAGGTAAACGCGGTTCAGGTAAATCTCGAGAATTTCGTTCTTGGTGAACGTCCGCTCCAGCCAGATCGTCAGCAGCAGTTCGCGGATTTTTCGGCGCAACGTCCGCTCGTTGGTGAGGAATAAGGTCTTCGCCACCTGCTGCGTGATCGTCGAGCCGCCCTGCACCAACCGTCCGCTGCTCAGGTTCACCCAGGCGGCGCGGGCGAGGCTGATAAAATCGATCCCGGAATGTTGGTAGAACCGATGGTCCTCCACCGCCACCAACGCGGCGGGCAGGTCCGTCGGCATGTCGGCCAGTCGCAGCGGTTCGCCCACGAGATCGCCATAGGTCGCGAACGTCTGCCCGGTTCGATCCTGCAACACCAAGGCGGGACGCCGCTCGGCGTCCATCGCCGATTCGGGACGCGGCAGATCGTAGGCAGCCCAGATAACGATCCCGCCCGCGATGACAAGGCCCAAAATGGTCAGAATTAGGATCAGACGCAGTAGCCGCCCGAGTAATGACGAGCGCCATGTGCCTCGAACCGGCTCGACCCGCCGTGAACGCGAACTGACTGGCTCGACCGGCCGGGCACGGGGCAACGGTCGCGGCGTCGTTCGTTGCGATACCAGCGACGTGGGTCTACGCGGCATCAGGTCTCCCGGGAATCGGAGGTTCCCCCGGCACGGTTCGCACTCTTCTATGGTTGCCGAGGTCGGAGTGCAAAGGCAAAGTCTGGGCTTGAACCCACGGGAGTATCGCATGAAAGGTCTGTTCATGGACGCCGTCGACGACCTGGCGGCGGTTTTCACCCGCGTGGTGCGGCCGGACGATCCGCCAGTGACAGTCAACGAACAGGGGGACATCCCACCGGAGGCGCTGCCCGGCCTGCTCGCCGGCTACGATTTCGTGCTGGACGACCATACGAAGATGCCGGCCGATGCGATGCGTCACTGTCAGGGTCTGAAGCACATCATTTTTCTGGGCACCGGCGCCCGCAGCTACATGAACCCCGAGGAACTCGCCGAACTCGGCATTACCGTTCACATCATCAAAGGTTACGGCGACACAGCGGTCGCGGAACATACAATCGCGTTGATGTGGTCCGCCGCGCGAGGCCTCGCGCGGATGGATCGCGGCATGCGGGACGGCAATTGGATCCGCACCGAGGGGTTGGAACTGACCGGCAAGACGATCGGCCTGATCGGGTTCGGCGGGATCGCGGCCGAGGTGGCGCGGATCGCCGGCGGCTCCGGCATGCGGGTGTTGGCCTGGAACCGCACGCCCAAGGTGGCGCCGGGTGTGACGTTCGCCGATCTCGACACGGTGCTGGCGGAAAGCGACGTGGTGTCGGTGCATCTGCTGCTAAACGACGAGACGCACGGGTTCCTGAACGCGGCGCGTATCGCGAAGATCAAGACTGGTGCGCTACTGGTGAACACCGCGCGGGCGGCGATCGTGGATGAGGCGGCGATGATTGAGTCACTTGCGTCCGGGCGCCTGCGTCACGCGGCACTGGATGTGTTCAATACGGAGCCTCTGCCGGCGGGGCATCCGCTGACGAAGCTGGAGAACGTTACGCTATCGGCGCATAGCGCGTTCCGCACACCGGAGGCGAGCGACAAGTTGTTGCGGATGGCACTGGATATCGCGCGCGGGTTGGACGGGTAGCACCGGAAGCGCGGGATGCTGGATCACCAGCGACCGCCTTTGCGCGGAGCGTGAAACGGCGGCCGATCCCGGGTTTTTCGATCGGCTTGAGAGGCAGCGGAGTCCGGAATATCTCTGGATCGGCTGGTCGGACTGTGGTGCTCCCGCCTATGACATCGTCGATCTTGATCCCGGCGGGTTGCTTGTGCATCGCAACACGGCCAATCTGGCGCCACCGGGGGGTACGAATTATCTTTCGGTGCCGCGGTTCACTGTCGATGTGTTGAAGGTGCGGTATCCTCAGTAATCGCGCAGCGCCCGCGCGACCCGCTCGATCACGCCGGGCCAATCGCCGGGACACTCCTGTCGAAATTGTCGCATTGTTGGATACCACGGGCTGTCGTCGCGCCCATCCATCCAGCGCCAGTCGGTGTCAAACCGATTGAGCAACCAAACCGGCTTGCCCAAAGCACCCGCCTGATGCGCCACGGCGGTGTCCACCGCGATGACCAGATCCAGCGCCATGATCAGCGCCGCCGTCTGCGCGAAATCCGTGAGTTCGCTGCTCCGGTCGACGATCTCGAGGCCTGAGGGCACCACGTCGCCGACCTGAAGCGAAACGAACGTCGTACCCGGCACCCCGGCGAGCGGTGCCAGCGCGTTTTCCGGCAACGACCGCCGCCGGTCCGTCGCGCCAAGCGACACCGTGCCAAGCCGAGGATTGCCAGCCCAGGTGAGACCGACGCAAAGGCCGGGAAGTATGGAGAGACGCTCTCGCCAATGCGTCACAAGCGTCGGATCGGCATGCAGATACGGAACCTCGGCCGGCAGCGTGGCCGGGGTCGTGTTGAACAGCAGCGGCAATGACAGCAATGGAAACTGGTACGCGTTGGCCGGAAGTGGATCGTCGGCGCTCAGGATCGACACGCCACGCAGGCTCCGTGACAAATCACGTAACGGACGCGGCACGGTCAGAAAGACCGGGCCGGCCGTTCGTTGCGCTGCCAGCGGCGCGAAGCGGCAGAACTGGATGATGTCGCCGATGCCTTGCTCATGACGCAACAGCAATGGTGCGTCCGTCTGGCCATTCCAGACCCTGGCGCTTCGGGGTCGCTCGGGGCGATATTCGTGCTCGCGCCAGCCTTCCTCCCACTGGCCGGCGCGCAGCAGCGTATAAGCGAGGTTGGTATGGTATCCGGGATTATCCGGCCTCGCCGCGACAGCCTCGCGCAACGTCGCGATCGCTTCTCGCACCGCGCCGGTCGCGCCAAGCGCGTTGCCAAGCGCGGTCAGCGTGTCGCCATGACCCGGTTCCATCCCACAAGCCTCGCGCAATTGGGCCACAGCCTCCTTGAACCGGCCGCACGCGTGCAGCGCCAGGCCCAATCGCATGCGGAGAGGGTGCGAGCCCGGGGCTACGCGTACCGCTTGCTCAGCGTAACGAATGGCGATCTCGGGCCGGCCCAGAATCAGCATCGTGATGGCGAGGTTGCCCAGAGCGCCGGGATGGTCGGACCG
>CALFNB010000427.1 GCA_937902425.1 uncultured Acetobacteraceae bacterium
AGATGGATGCGATCAACATCATTCGGGCCGAATTCCATGCGGAATGGAATTATACGATCAAGCCAAACAATCGCTCAGATAGAGCGGTTGATTCCTGACGGGTCCTTAGTCAGATCAATCTCACGTCAACCAATGTCCCACGCTGGATGTCGAGCGTTCGATCAGTGTCGGCTTTCTCCAGGGATCGGATAGCGGAGCGGCCTCACCGGATGGGCTGCTGGAGGTCGGTAACGGCGCGGCCGTGAATTACGCCATCGCGGGCGCGGACTTCTCCAACATCACCTTGTTCACGCAATTCGACAATGTCGGAGCTCAGGGATCCATCCTGTTCAGCGGCACCATCGACTCATCGACAACGCTGAACATGAACGGTGTGAAATTCGATACCACCGTGGGTATCATTGATTCCGGCGGCACGGTAACGTTGCGGAATGGCGCGACCTGGTCCGCCGGTTCGGGCGAACTCTTCAGTGACGGGCAGCTCGATCTTTCCGGCACCGGTGTCGCGAATCTGGGTTTATTGGCAGCGGGAAACCTGACCTATTCGCCGACGTTCGGCGGTGACTCACAGTTGGTTGCCTTCAGTGGAAGCAATAACAAGCTCGTCTTGCCCAATACGTCGGATGCGCGAGCCCTGGAGATCACAGGTCTCGGCGCCGCGGACATAATCGAGATCCATGGCGTTAACACAGCGGTACCCGCCCCCTTCTCAGGCGGCATGCCAACGACCGAGCACGATGGCAGCACGGTGACCGCGGGCACGCTGACCTTATGGTCGGGCGCTAACGGCACGGGCGCCAATCTCGGCTCGCTGACGGACGTGAACTTCGCCAGGAACGTCACGTCGTACGACGTGGGTCATTTCAACGTAAGCATTGACGCGGTCACCGGCAACTCCGCGGTTCAGGTCGTCTGCTTCGCGCGGGGCACTCATATTCTGACCGACACGGGTGAGGTCGCGGTCGAAGACTTGCGGGAAGGCGACCGCGTCGTGACCTGTTCCGCGACAGGGACCGAAACGAAACCGGTGATCTGGATCGGCCGGCGCCAGATCGATTTGACCCGGCATCCTTCCGCGTCGCTGGTCGCGCCGGTTCGCATCCGGCGGGGAGCCTTCGCGACAATGTGCCGCATCGTGATGTCGTCCTGTCGCCGGACCACGCGATTTTCATCGACGGTGGTCTCGTGCCCGCGAAACTACTGGTCAATGGCATGACCATCACGCGTGAAACGCCCTCCGCCGTTACCTATTTCCATGTCGAATGCGAATCCCACGCCATCATCATGGCGGACGGCCTGACTGTCGAAACCTATCTCGACACCGGGAATCGCGCGTGGTTCGAGAACGCCGGGCTCGCGCTGCTGTTGCATCCGGAGTTCTCGGTGAATATCGGGCTGAAATCCTGGGACGGCGCATGCGCGCCACCGTGGACCGAGGCCACGCGGTTGGAACCGATCCGGGAGCGCATCGCCGAACGCGGACGCCGTCTTGGCTTCGCCGAGCCCGAACCCGCGGCGACGTCGGACAACGCGAACGCGCGTCTCCTGGTGAACGGATGCGAACTGCGCCCGGTCATCGACGAAGCGAGAAGGTACGTTTTTATCGTCCCGGACGGAGCCAACGAGGCGACGTTGCTGTCGCGGACGATATGGCCCGCGGCCATGCGTTCCGGGGATGACGAACGGCGCCTCGGTCTCGCGGTTCGCGAAATCACACTTTATCGCGGCACGGAGCGAACGGTCGTGTCGGCCGACGATCCGTGTTTGCGTCACGGTTGGTGGGAGCCCGAAGCGAATGACGCCAGGTGCTGGCGGTGGACCTGTGGCGCGGGCGTCATTCCACTTCCGTTCGCGGCGCGTGTCATTGAGGTTCGGTTGGCGGCGACAACACGTTATCCAATTGAAACCCGGTCGCTCCATCAGAGTGAGGCAGCGTAGCATGCGATTTCGGCTCCTCTTCCGCGCGCACGACGTCCGCCTGCGATGGGCGTCACGTCTTCAGGCGCGCGGCCGGGGACGAAAGGCTTTCGATATCTGTGTCAGGCTCGCGGATGCGGGGAATATCGAAGCGGCGTACCGCGTCGGCCGCGCCTACGTCGAAGGGAGCGTTGTGCCGCTCAGTCGCGCCGACGCCGCTCGTTGGCTCGAGATCGCGGCCGATCGGGGGCATGCCGCCGCTCAGGCGATGCTGGCCGAATTGCATTTGCACGGGCTGATCCAGTCGTCCCATGCCGGAACGACGACCAACCACGCCGCTGGCGTTTTCGACGCGAACGCGACAGGTGAACCCGATTTCGTCGAGGCGTTGCGATGGGCACGACGCTCAGCCGAAACGGGGTCCGCTGCCGGGCAGGCATTGCTGGGTTTCATCCTCAGTCATGGGCCGGAGACAATGCGAGACCTGGCCGCGTCGCGGCACTGGTATGAGCTTGCCGCGCTGGGGGGTTCCGCACAGGGACATTTTGGCTGGGCGTTGGCGATCATCTCCGAGATCGGACGCGAGCGCGAGGCCGAGTTCCACTTACGCGAGGCCGCGGCCGCCGGAGTGAGCGCCGGGCATTACGTGCTCGGCCGCCTGGCGGAGAAACGCACCGGCACACCGCCTGGCCCTGCCGCCGCCGCCGATCATTACCGGCATGCCGCCGAAGCGGGTCATCGCGCGGCGCAGGCGCGTCTGGGAACCATGCTGCTCGACGGTGAAGGCGTCGCCAGAGACACGCTGGCGGGGGAGACGTTGTTACGCCGAGCCGCGCTCGGAGGCGACGCGGCGGCGGCGGCTCGGATTGGGCAGATCTACGCCTCCGCGAATCCCTTGCCACCAAACTATCCGGAGGCCGCGATGTGGTTCGAACGCGCCGCCACGGCGGGTCATCGCGGCGCGGCACATTATCTGGGCATGATGTACCTGAGCGGGAGCGGCGTACCGCCCGATCCGGCCGAAGCCGCGCGGTGGTTCCGTGTCGGCGCGGTACTGGGCGATAACGGTGCCCGCGCGGATCTCGCACGGTTAGTGCTGGACGGCGAAGGAGACGCGAACGACCTCGCCGCGATGGCGGACTGGTTCCGCGTCGAGGCCGAGGCGGGGGACGTCGTCGCCGCGTTCAATTACGCCATCTGTCTCGCGAAAGGCTTTGGCGTCGCGCGTGACGACGTCCGGGCATGCCAATATCTACGGCGCGCCGCGCGGCAGTTGCCATCTGCCCGTTACTGGTACGGGATGATGCTGGCGGAAGGACGAGGCGTCGCTGAGAATTTGGCGAAAGCCCGGCGGCATTTCGCGAGCGCCCGCGGCTTCCGGTCATGCGGAAGCCGCGACGGCATTGGGTGAGATGTTATTTAACGCGCGTGGCGGCGCACGCGATTTGCCCCGCGCGCTGGAGCTGTTTCGCCAGGCGGCGGCGCGGGATCACTCCGGCGCGAAATTCGCCTTAGGCGTCGCTCTCAACCGTGGCCACGGCGTTCCGGCCGACCCGCCGATGGCGCGAGAATGGTTTCTCGCCGCGGCAAGGCAAGGTCACGCGGAGGCACAACTCGCCGCCGGCCGCTACCTCGCGAACGGAACCGGCGGAGCCGCCGATCACGAACAGGCGCGCCGCTGGTTGGAACAGGCCGCGAAACGGGGCGTCGCGGCGGCGCGCACGGAACTCGAGGCTCTTTCGAGAAGTCGCCAAACCACGGAAAGGCTCCCGCGGCACGAGGCGGTTGATTGATCCTATGACCTGAACGCGCCGGCGCGAGTTAACGCGGTTTCGCTCTCTTGTATCGTAACAGGGACAAGTTGAAAAAAACATGGGAACAGCACAAGCCACATCGCCGCCCAGGCGGGTCACCGAGC
>CALFNB010000428.1 GCA_937902425.1 uncultured Acetobacteraceae bacterium
GACGCTCGCGTGAAATTGAAGAGGCTGTACCCCGCACTATGAACGACTCGGGCGACTAGAACGGCGACCGGCACTGGCAAGGCCGCTCGCCCCGTCAGAAATCATAATCCTCGGTCAGCGTCACGAGATTGCTCAGCGCCCGTCGTTGCTGACGGGTTTGCACGGCTTGAAAAGCTTCGACCTCGGCCCGCAACAGCTTGTTGCGAGAGAGGACCTTGCGGGGGTGCAGAAGGCCTTTCTCGATCAATCGCATGACCGACGGCCGTGACATTTGAAGAATGTCCGCTGCCTCCTGAGGGCTGATCTCGTCGGCGAGGACGGTTGCCTTCCCCGCCTTGGTGCCGCGGACGGCTTTCTCACGCCGCGGCAGTTGCGATGAAACCGCGTCCACGACCTTGAGGATGGATTTCAACGCACCGGCGTCCACCTCGACCTTGGCATTCGACCGCTTGCCCGCGACGCGAGCGCGCAACGCCTGCGCTTTCCGCCTGGCGTCCGCGACATCCTCGGCGTTTACCGCCACCTCGATCCGGGCTGCCATGGCATGCCTCCTGATGCTTCTGCGATAAGATATCGCTTAACTGCTCTAATTGCAACAACTGAAGTATTCGACGGATTTGCTCGGTGCCCAACCTGTCCCGACCACCGGCCGGTTGGGGTGAAATGGAGCTTCCTGCCTCAGTCCGCGTTCTGGCGCGACCGCCGGAAGGAAGGCCTTCCCGCGCATACAATCCGCTGGAACCTGGGTCGGCCATACCCGCCCAATCGAAGAACACTCGACTTGCCGCCCGGATTTGCATGATAGTGGCCCCATGAGCACTCGCAGCGTTGCCGAGGCCACCAGTGAACTTCCGCGGTTGATCGGACCTGACGTCGGCGCCGGCCACCGGGGCGGTGACCTTCACCGGATTCTTGCCGTTCTCCGGTCTGGCCGTGAAGGCCGCGGCGTCGCCGGCGCCTGCCTCGCTGGGAGACGTGGATTTTCAACAGGTGATGCTACGCCTGTTGCCGCGCGGCCGCGTCTGGCGGCGCGATCCAGGATCGACTCTGGCCGCCGTGATGCTGGCGCTGGCGCCAACCTACACCCGCGGGATGCAGGCCGCCGCGCAGGTTCTGATCGATGCCAGCCCGGCAACGACCCAGAATCTGTTGGCCGAGTGGGAAAAGTCGCTTGGATTGCCGGATGTGTGCACGGCGGCCAACCCGTCGATCGAGCAACGCCAGGCCGCGCTTCGGGCGAAGTGGGGTGCGCGAGGGTCGTTGACGATTGACAATGAGGCCGGCTCGGGGCTGATTTCATCAGCTCGGAGACGACATTGGTGTCGAGAAGGATCATTCGTCGAAGCTCGGCGGCTCGCGCATCGGTTCGCGCGGCACCTCCGATAGGTCGAAGCCGCCGAAGGGCTTGAACAGGGCATTGACCGCCGTGCCGAGGTTCGTTGGCCCCCGCGGCTCCTGATTAAGCGCGGAGCGTAGAATGTCGCGCGCCTCGTCCTCCATGGAGCGGCCGTGCATGGCCGCCTGGGCCCGTAGGCGGGATTTCAGCGAGTCGTCCAGGTTACGGATGGTGATACTTGCCACAGTGCCTCCCTGGACGGCGTTGATGGGATGATGGGCACTGATCGCCGGCGGTCAAAGGGGAGCCGGCGCCGCTGGCGCGCGGTCATGGGTTGAATTATTCCCCTGCCCGCGTAAATATTGTTATATGGTTTTATGTGCAAAGGGTCCCCTTCGATGAAGACGACTGTCGAACTACCGGATACCCTTTACCGTCACGCCAAGGCGGAGGCGGCGTTGCGCGGCCGCAAGCTCAAGGATCTCGTCGAGGAGGGACTGCGGCTCGTCCTCGAAGCGCCGCCCGAAACAACACGGCATCCGGATTTGGCGGGACTGATGAAACACGCGCTCGGGGTGGTTGAGTCCGGCGTTCCGGATCTCGGTTCGAATCCCGAGCATCTCAAGGGCTTCGGGCGCGATGCGAGCCATCGTTGACACGGGGCCGCTCGTCGCCTTTTTCGATCGATCGGAACGACATCATCGCTGGGCCGCCGAACGGGTCGAGGAACTCGACGCGCCGCTGCTCGTCTGCGAGCCGGTACTCACGGAAACGATCTATCTGCTCGCGCGCTTCTCAAAGGGCCAGGACGCTTTGTTCGGCCTGCTCCAAAATGGCGCGCTCGTGGTGGCGTTTCGACTGGAAGAGCACATCGCCGCGCTACACAGGCTACTGCGAAAATACCGGGACACGCCGATGTCGCTGGCCGACGCCTGCGTCGTTCGCATGGCCGAGATCCACGAAAATCATTCGGTTCTGACCCTGGATTCCGATTTTACCGTCTACCGGAAACATGGGCGAGTCCCGATCACGCTGATGCACCCCACATAGACCCGCACAACCGGAACAACCCAGGAACACGGGCGCCTGTGTTCATCTGAACACCAGGGCCCTGGCGCACCCAACGGATGACCCCTTGAAATCATTGGTCGGAGTGAGAGGATTCGAACCTCCGGCCCCTGCGTCCCGAACACAGTGCTCTACCAGGCTGAGCTACACTCCGGCCGAGGCGCGCGTATAGCGGCGCTCGCCGCCGGCGGCAAGCGGCGAAGCGACAGTCACTCGACCCGCCCGACCGCTGGGGGCCGACCGATGGGGGCTTGTTTGTCCGGACCAGGTCCGCTACGCCGCCGCCTCCCGATGCGCCCGTAGCTCAATTGGATAGAGCACCAGACTACGAATCTGGGGGTTGGAGGTTCGAGTCCTTCCGGGCGCGCCAGGCGCTCCCCGCACATGCGCCGCTCAGGCTTGTCCGCCTGGGAGTGGTGAGCTACACCCCCGCCCCTGGCATGCGCCCGTAGCTCAATTGGACAGAGCACCAGATTACGGATCTGGGGGTTGGGAGTTCGAGTCTCTCCGGGCGCGCCACTTGCTTCCAGGCAACGGCGGAAAGCTCAACCGCCTCACTTCCCTGGCAACTGCTCCAGCGCCGCCTTCACCATCTTCGCATCGTCGCCATCCGCCGGCAGCGAGGCGAGCAATTTCGTCCACTTCTCGCGCGCCTCCACCGGCCGGCCGTCGCGCGCGGCGGCGACCCCGAGGTACCACAGCACCTCCGGCGCGTCCGGCGCCACCGCCGCCACCTGGGTCAGCAGCGTGATCGCCCGCGGCGGCAACTTATCTTCCGGCTTCAGCCCCGACAGCAGCACCGCCACCGTCTGCAACATGATCGCGGGATCGCCCGGCTTCAGCGCCGCCGCGTGGTCGTACGCGTCCACCGCCTGCTCGGTCTTACCCTGTACGGCGTAGGCGCCGCCAAGCCGCATCCAGCCCTCCAGGTCGTTCGGCGCGGCCTTCAGTTTGGCCGCGAGCTTCTCCACCATTTCGCCGATCATCTTGTCGCGCTCAGCCGGAGGCATCGCCGCCGCTGCCTCCATCTGCTCCCCCGTTGGCTGCTCCCCCGTTGGCTGCTACGGTGTCGGCCCGGTTTGGGCGGCTTGAGCGGGCAGACCTTTCGGCATCGGTGGCGGAGCGAAACCGCCGTTTTTCGCCGCCTCGGCAATGCGGCCGGCGATGGCATCGCGCATCGGCGAGTCCTCGGGCAGCCCGGAGGCCAGTTCAACCCAGGCGTCGATCGCTTTATGCTCGTCGCCGGCCTGGCCGTCGGCCAGCGCGAGGTAATACCGCGCCACGCCGCTGCTGCCGTCCACCGCCAGCGCCGCGACGAACGTGTCGCGCGCGGCGGGGGAGACGATGCCGTCCGCCGCCATCACCTGCATCTCGCCATACCCGGCCAGTACTTCGCCGCTCTTTTGACCCAGATCGATGGCATGCTTGTAGGCGTCAGCGGCCTTTTGCCACTCACCCAGCATGGACTCGGTGCGGGCGTAGAGGATCCATCCGTTGGCGTTCGACGGGTCCGCCAACAGCTTCTGCTCCAGTCGCGTGGCGGCGTCCTTCATATCGGTGTGCGGCGCCGGTGCGGGTGTGGCATCGGGCGCCGGCGCGACCTCCGTTTGGGCCACGGGTCGTTCCGAGAATGGCACATCAGGCATCGAGGGGGCACCGAGGCGCCAGTACAGCCCGCCCGCGCACAGCACGACGAACAACGCGGCCGCCGCGGCCAGACGTGGGCTGCGCGCCAACCCGGTCGCCACCGAACCTCCCGCGACATCCACCGCCAGCAATCGCCGCTGAATTTCCAACCGCGCGGCATCGGCCTCCTTTGGGCTCAGCACGCCGCGGGCCACGTCGCGGTCGACCTCGCGCAACTGGTCGCGGTACACGGCGCGGTCATACTGGCCGCGCGTGGGCAATACCTGCGTGCCCGACAACAGTGGCAAGCTGACCGCCGCGAGCACGACCAACACCAATCCGACGCAGACCAGGGTGAACAGCATCAGCGGTCAGCCTCTCGCAGGATGGTATCGAGCCGGTCGCGCTCGTCCGGGCTCAATGGCATCGCGGCCTCGGTCGTGGTGGAGCGGCGGCGCAGCCAGACCACGC
>CALFNB010000429.1 GCA_937902425.1 uncultured Acetobacteraceae bacterium
GCCGAGCGCCGCGGCAACATCGCCGGCAGCGCGGTATTCGCCGGCCTGGAGGGCACCCGCCCGGTACTGGTCGAGATCCAGGCGCTGCTCGCCCCCAACCTGGGCGGTTCGCCGCGGCGGTCGGTGATCGGCTGGGACAGCGGACGGCTGTCGATGCTGCTGGCGGTGCTGGAAACCCGAGCTGGCGTGCGGCTGAACATGACCGACGTCTGGCTCAACGTCGCCGGCGGCCTGCGGGTGAATGAGCCGGCCGCCGATCTGGCGGTCGCCGCCGCCATCGCCTCCGCCGCGTTTGACAAGCCGACCGCCCCCGGCGCCGTCTGGTTCGGTGAAATCGGCTTGTCGGGGGAGGTCCGCCAGGTCGCCCAGGCCGAGGCCCGGCTCAAGGAAGCGGCAAAGCTTGGTTTCGTTGAGGCGTGTCTGCCTAGAAGGGTGGCGCACGGCAATCGGCGGCTGTCGGCTCCCGAGGGTCTGGCGTTGCAAGAAATCGGCCACATCGCCGATCTGGTCGCGCGGTTTGGCCCCGAAACCGGGACGAAGGACCACCCGTGACTGTTCAACATCGCGAAAACCACGCAGAACCCACAACCAGACTGGGGATGGCGGCGCGATGACATCGGTCGATCTGGCGGTACTGGCCGTGATGTTCCTGTCGGGGCTGCTCGCCTTTTCACGCGGACTGGTGCGCGAGGTGTTGAGCATCGGCGCGTGGGTCGGCGCCGCGGTGGTCGCCATGGCGAGCCTGTCCATCGTCCGGCCGTTTCTCAACCCTTACATGCCGTCACCCGAATGGGACGATCCCGCCGGCTTCATCATCGTGTTCCTGGTATCGCTGATCGTTTTGTCGCTGATCGCGAAGACCATCGGCGGCGCGGTCCGGTCCTCGGCGATCGGCGGCATCGACCGCACGTTGGGCCTGGTGTTTGGCCTCGCGCGCGGCGCCGCGCTGGCGATCGTCGTATATATTTTCGCCTGCATGGCGATCCCGCCGGATCGGTGGCCCGAGCCGGTCCTTGAGTCGCGCTCGCTGCCGTATATTTATACG
Source organism: uncultured Acetobacteraceae bacterium (assembly GCA_937902425.1). GTDB lineage: Bacteria > Pseudomonadota > Alphaproteobacteria > Acetobacterales > Acetobacteraceae > Rhodopila. Next base: position 1,046 of record CALFNB010000429.1, read on the forward strand.
GGAGCCGCATGGGCGGCGCGACAGATCCCGCAAGAATACCGGCCCGCCGTTCCGCCACCGCCGCCCTCGCGACAAACGGCTCTGGGCGGGATATTGAATGCCACCCCGACGGGCCGCGCGACCGACCCGCCGATTCGCAGGAACCCTCCGCATGGCTGATGACATCCCGGACGATGCCGAGGACCGCTTTGGTGACGACTCGTTTCACGAGGAGTGCGGCGTATTCGGCGTCTGGAATGTGCCCGATGCCGCGGCGGTGACCGCTTTGGGTTTGCACGCGCTGCAGCACCGCGGGCAGGCATCGGCCGGGATCGTGTCGTTTGACGGCGACAAGTTCCACTCGCACCGCGGCCTTGGCTCGGTCGCCGATAATTTCGGCGATCAGAAGGTGATCGACCGGTTGCCGGGGCGCACCGCCATCGGGCATAATCGTTACGCCACCACCGGCGACACCATCCTCCGCAACGTCCAGCCGCTGTACGCCGACTTCGAATTCGGCGGCTTCGCGGTGGCGCATAACGGCAACCTCACCAACGCGCATGTGCTGCGCCGCGCATTGGTGCGCCGCGGCTGCCTGTTCCAGTCGACCACCGATTCCGAGGTATTCATCCAGCTGATCGCCATCAGCCTGTATTCCACCGTCGTGGACCGGCTGATCGACGCGCTGAAACAGGTGATCGGCGCGTATTCCCTGGTCACGCTGTCGAACGAGGCGATGATGGGCATCCGCGACCCGATGGGTGTGCGCCCGCTGATCCTCGGCCGCATTGGCTCGGAAGGCCCGTCATCTTCTCAAGGCATTGGGTCTTCTCAAGCCCCGTCATCTTCGCAAGGCATTGGGTCTTCACAAGCCCCCTCGTCGTCACAAGCCCCCTCGTCTTCACAAGCCATTGGCGGTTGGGTGCTGGCCAGCGAGACCTGCGCGCTCGACATCGTCAACGCCGATTTCGTGCGCGACGTCGAACCGGGCGAGATCGTCGTCATCAACGACCAGGGCGTGCACAGCATCCGTCCGTTCACCCGCACGCCCGAGCGGTTCTGCGTGTTCGAATACATTTACTTCGCCCGCCCCAGTTCGTTGATGGGGGGCACCTCGGTCTACGAAGCGCGCAAGCGCATCGGCCGCGAACTGGCGATCGAGTCCGCGGTCGACGCCGATATCGTCGTGCCGGTGCCGGATTCCGGCATGCCCTCGGCCATGGGTTTCTCGGCGGAGAGCGGCATTCCGTTCGAGCTTGGGATCATCCGTAATCAATATATCGGCCGCACCTTCATCGAACCCAGCGAGCACATCCGGCATTTAGGTGTGAAGTTGAAACATTCCGCGAACCGTCCGATCCTGAAGGACAAGCGAGTGATCCTCGTCGACGACTCGATCGTGCGCGGCACCACCAGCAAGAAGATCGTCGAAATGGTCCGCGCCGCCGGAGCGAGTGAGGTGCACATGCGGATCTCCTCGCCGCCGACGACGCACTCATGCTTCTACGGGATCGACACGCCGGAGCGGTCGCAACTGCTCGCCGCGAGCCACGACGTGGAGCAAATGGCGCGGTTGATCGGCGTCGACAGCCTGGCGTTCGTGTCGATCGACGGGTTGTACCGGGCACTTGGCAAGGTGGGCCGCAATCCGGAAAAACCGTTCTACTGCGACGCCTGCTTCACCGGGGACTATCCGATCGCGTTGCCGGACCAGGCGGATAACGCCGATCGGCAATTGAGTTTGCTCGCCGAAATACGTTGATGCCCCCTGGGATCCCCCCTGGGATCCCCCCTGGGATGCCGGGAGTCTTGTCTGGCCGCGTGGCGCTGGTTACTGGCGCCAGCCGGGGCCTCGGCGCGGCCGTTGCCATCGTACTGGGCCGGCTTGGCGCGCACGTGGTGATCACGGCTCGCACACAGGGCGGCCTTGAGGACACCGACGACGCAATTCGGGCGGCGGGCGGCACCGCCACCCTGCTGCCGTTGGACCTGCGCGAGCCGGAAAAACTCGATTCGGTCGCACCCAGCATCTTCGCCCGCTTCGGGCGGCTGGACATTCTGGTGCATGCCGCCGGGGTGCTGGGGAAACTGACACCGGTGAGCCACGCTCTGGCGCCGGACCGAACCGAGGTGCTGGCGGTCAACACAATCGCGGCGTGGCGACTGATCCAGGGCTGCGAGGCTCCGCTGCGACAGTCCGACGCCGGCCGTGCCGTGTTCGTCACGGACATCAGGGCGAGCGTCCCGCTGGCCTACTGGGGGCCCTACGGTGCCTCCAAGGCGGCGACCGAGAACCTCGTCCTCACCTGGGCCGGCGAGGTCGCGACCACGCAACTGCGGGTGAACTTGTTCGATCCTGGCCCGATGCGCACGCGGCTGCGCGCCGCCGCGTTCCCCGGGGAGGATCCGGCGTCCGTGCCAACGCCGGATAGCGCGGCGGCGGCGTTGGTGGCGCTGTGCCTGCCGGCGGAGACGCGGCACGGCGAGATCATGCGGCACCGGTGAAGCCGATAAACGAAACCGATTCCTTGAACTCCAACCAACTTGGTCATTGACACCATATGGCGTTCTGGACCATAAAGCCTTCGAGGCCAAAAGCCGAACTGCTGCTGCGCGAACGCATTGACTATGACGATGGCGGGATCGTGGAGATGGTGCTTTGGCGCGTTCCATCGCCCGTTCCACCATCACGGCACGGACTGAAGTATTCCCTGTTCTACGGCAGGCCCGGGATCCGTGAAGTGGGCTACGACAATGAACGCGGCAAAGGCGATCATCGCCATTTTCGAAGCACGGAAATGCACTACGCGTTCAGGTCCGTGGAAAAGCTGATGGCCGATTTCTGGTCTGATGTCCGAACCCTGCGAGGTAGCAAATGAGCGACGTGAAAGTTACCGTCGGTGGCGAAATGGAGAACGACGCCTCCCGCCGCTTCATCGACGCATGGCACCGCGCGGAACACGGCGAGACCTTCCGTGAGCGCCATCTGGCGTTTGAAAGTTGGGACGCTCTCGCCCGCGTGATGACCACGAGGCGAATGGAACTGTTGCGCTATGTTCGTCAACATGAAGTTGGCAGCATACGCGCCCTGGCGAAGGCTCTTGGCCGCGATTACAGCAACGTGCACGCCGACGTTCAGGCATTGACCGGCGCGGGATTGCTCGACGCCACGGACGGCCGGTTACGCGCGGATTACGACGCGATCGAAACCAGGATCGCGATTTTGGTGCCGTGATCGGCGGGGTTATGGCCCCGCGACGACCTTCTTCTCAATCAGCGAGGCGATCTCCGCGTCGCTGTAGCCGTGCTCACGCAACACCTCGCGCGTATGTTCACCCAGTGTCGGCGCATGCGCGCGTTTGGTTCCGATTTGAAACGGCGGCAGCCCTGGAATGTTCGGCATCGGTACCGGTTCGAGAAAGCCCGGTTGCGTCAGCCAGGAGATAATCCCGGTCGCGGCGACCTGTTCCTCCTTCAGGAACTCCTCATAGCTGTTGACTTTATAGTTCATGATGTTGCGTTCGGTGAATCGTTTCGCCAGCCACTCGGTCGGCTTCGCTTTGAACACCGGGCGTACCACGGTGTACAGCTCGTCCAGGTTCGTCCCGCGCGCGGCATGCGTCGAGAAACGCGGGTCCGTCAGCAAATCGGACCGCTCAATCACCTCGCAGAACGGTGGCCAGTCCGTGGGCCGCACCATCGTCACATTCAACTGCCCGTCCGCTGTGTCGAACACGCCATTCGGCATGCTGGTCCGCGTCGCCTGGCCGCGCTCCAGATATTGCGCGATCATCCGAATGACCGACAGCATCGCACCGCCCTGCATCAGGCTCGCTTCCAGATACCGGCCTTGCTTCACCTTTTGCCGAGCCTGGACATGCAACGATGTCGAGATCGCCTGAAAGCCCAGCAGGCCGGTGAACATATCGATCAAGGAGATCGCGATGCGATGCGGATGATTGTCGCGATCGCCGCGGTTCTCGTTGACGATGCCGATGAACGCCTGCAGCACCGGGTCCATCGCCGGGCGCGACGCCAGAGGCCCGGTCTGGCCGAACCCGGAGATCGAGTAATACAGAATCCCCGGCTCCTTCGCGCTCACCGCATCATAGCCGAACCCGTAACGTTGCATGGTCCCTGGGCGGAGCCCTTCCATGAAGACGTCCGCGCCCTTGATCAGCCGCCAAAGGATCGCCGTGCCCTCCGGCGTTTTCAGATCGACCGCGACACTGCGCTTGCCCAAAGTGCCATACACCGAAAACGCGGAGTGATCCGCATAGGTGCGGCCCAGTATGCGGGACCAGTCGCCGCCGGCGTGCGGTGTTTCCACCTTGATCACATCCGCGCCGTGCTGTGCCAGCATCATGGCGCAGGATGGACCCGCGACCCCGCCGGTCAGGTCGATGACTTT
>CALFNB010000430.1 GCA_937902425.1 uncultured Acetobacteraceae bacterium
GCCAGGCAGGCGACCCCGCTCGCCAGGAACGCCAGCAGGTAACTGCCGGACGCGCCGCGCACCGCGCCGGCGCCGAACGCGGCGATCGAGCCGCCGACCTGATGGGCCAGAAAGATCCATGAGACGATCACCGGCGCATCCCGCCGACCGAACACTTCGTTGGTCAAAGCGAACGTCGCCGGCCCGGTCGCCACCCAGTCCAATCCATAGAACACCGCGAACACCGACAGGCTGGTGCCGTCGAACGGGCTGAACGGGATCAGCACCAGCGACAGCCCGCGCAGACTGTAATACCAGAACAGCAGCACCCGCGGACTGTATCGGTCGCACAACCAACCGGACGCCATCGAGCCGAACAAACTGAACAGGCCAATCCCGGCCAGGATCGAGGCGCCCTGTATCTCGGGAATGCCCTCATCCAGACAATAGGCGATCAGGTGCGTGTTGATCAGCCCGTTGGTCGACAACCCGCAAATGCCAAAAGTCACGCACAGCAGCCAGAAGTCCATGGATCGGGAGGCCCGGATCAGCGCGCGTGTCGCCACCGAGAACATGTTGCTTCCCGGTGAATGATTATCGCTGACCGGAACGATCGTGGTGCCGCCGTACGGCGCCAGCCCGAGTTGCGCCGGCGATTCAGGCAGCAGGAAGAACAGCAGCGGGATCACGCAGGCGATTGCCGCGGTGGTGCCGATCGCGACCCCCTGCCAGCCGTAACGGTTCGCCATCCAGGCCAGCAACGGCAGGAAGATCAACTGGCCGGCGGCGTTGGCGGCGAACAGCAGGCCGGCGGCGAAACCGGTGCGCCTGAGGAACCAGCGGTTCGCCACCGCTCCGGCGAAACCGACCGCGCCGGCGCCCGAGCCGATGCCGACCATCACCCCCCAGGTCAGGAACAATTGCCACGGCGCGGTCATGAACATGGACAGGCCGGTGCCGCTCATGAGTACCAGCAACGCCAGGATCATCGTGCGCTTCAGGCCGAGGCTTTGCATCAGCCCGGCGATGAACGGCCCGATCAGCCCCATCAGCATGATGTTGACGGAGATCGCGCCGGAGATCGTGCTGACATCCCAGCCGAAGGCGCGCCGCAGCGGTCCGATCATGACGCCGGGGGCGGCTCGGACACTCACGCCCGCCAGCATCGAGACGAACACGAGGCCCAGTACAACCCAGGCATAGTGCAGGCGCCCCGCGCAAAGTCTTGCGAGCCAGGCTGACGGCATGAACGATTCCTTCTCCCCGAGGCCGCATTATAGAAGAACCATCTCCGGCGTCAGCCCTAAAAGTCGCCGGACGCGCGCATGGCTGATCCGCGGCTCCGTCGTCATGGTCCGGCTCCTGGCAGTTCGGAGGGGTGGCAATTCCTGACGTCATGCTCGGGTCGAGCCCGAGGAAGACGATTGGCGACGATGCCAGCGCTCTCGCGACATGACCCGCTGGCCCAAACCACGCCGATATGGCAGTCTGATCGCCAACACAGACAGCACCTGGATGAGGAGTCCCGTCCATGAACGACAGCACCGCGCCCGCCATCGCACCAGAAGGCATCACCACGGAGTTCAAATTTCTCTCCGGCATTAAAATCGTCGACTTCACCCAGTTCGAGGCCGGCCCGTCCTGCACCGAGGCGCTGGCGTGGCTCGGCGCCGACGTGGTCAAGATCGAGAACCCGAAAATGGGCGATCCCGGCCGCCGCCTGCGGCCCGGTCAGCCGGACACCGACCCGTACTATTTCCACGCGTTCAACGCCAACAAGAAATCCATCACCGTCAATCTGAAATCCGAGCACGGGCTTAACCTCGTCAAGCAGATGCTGAAGAAAGCCGATGTCTGCATCGAGAACTTCGCCCCCGGCGCGATCGAGCGGCTGGGTCTTGGTTACGATGTCGTAAAAGTACTCAATCCCGGCATCATCTACGCCCAGGTGAAGGGTTTCGGCGAAGGCAGTCCGTATGAAAAGAATCTCGCGTTCGATATGATCGCGCAGGCCTGCGGCGGCACGTTCAGCGTCACCGGCTATGCCGACGGCCCGCCGACGCGGCCAGGCATCTCGCTTGGCGACACCGGCACCGGCATGCTCATGGCCATTACCATCCTCGGCGCGCTGTTCAAGCGGCGCGAAACCGGCGAGGGCCATCGCCTGCAGGTCGCCATGCAGGATGCGATCATGCACTACATGCGCATCAACTTCGCCACCCAGGGCCTCACCGGCAAGCCAGCCGAGCGCGGCGGCTCCAAGGTCGTCGGCGTGAACAATGCGCCGATGGGGCTGTATCCCTGCGCCCCGGGCGGGCCGAACGATTACGTTTACATCATGACCAGCCGCGCCAATCCCGACCATTGGGACCGGCTGCTGAAACTGATCGGCCGCGAGGACCTGATCGGCGACAAACGCTATCTCACGCCCGCCGACCGCGTCGCGCGCGAGGCCGAGGTCGACGAGGTCATCACCGCCTGGACCCGCCAGCGCAGCAAGCACGAAGCGATGCGGCTGGTGGGCGACGCGGGCATCCCGGCCGGCGCCGTGCTCGATACGATGGAGTTGCAGAACGATCCGAGTTTTGAACAACGCGGCATCATGCAAACCATGACCCACCCGGTGCATCGTCCGTTCAAAATGCCGGGTTGGCCGGTGCGGGTCGATGGTAAGCCGTCAACGCTGAAACCCTCGCCGGTACTGGGCCAGCATACCGATACCGTGCTGGCCGACTGGCTCGGGCTGAGCGCGGACGACGTCGGGAAACTGCGCGGCGACGGAGCCCTCGGCTGAGCGACAGCCCAGCTCTGTTCGAGGCATTGATCGTTCCGCATCGCAGCCTCTCGAGGCGCGGGATGTGGTGGGTCGTCGGCTCGCTCGTAGGCATCGGGCTGCTGATCGGTGTGCGGTTCTGGATGCTGGGGGCCTGGCCGGTGTTGCCGTTTGGCGCGCTCGAGATCGGGCTCGCGGTGGTGATGCTGCGGGTGAGTTCGCGGCAGGCCCGCGGCAGCGAACTGATCCTGCTGCATGAGAACGAGTTGCGGATCGTGCGCACCGAGCCCTCGGGCCGGCGGTGCGAAAAAGTGCTTCCCTCCGGCTGGCTGACCGTGTGGCTTGAGGAGCGGGACGGGCGGGTGCCGAAGTTGGTGCTGAGCCGTTATGGGATGAGCGAGGAGGTCGGGCGGGCACTGGGGGCGGCGGCGAAGCGCGACCTCGCCGCCGGCCTGACGCATGCCCTGCACCGCGTGCGCAATCCGGTGTTCGATAATCCACAACTACGGGAATAGCGGCTTCACTGGCAACGCGGTCTGGCCAAGCACCCACCCCTCCCACGTTGTCAGCCAGGGATCGTCCGGC
>CALFNB010000431.1 GCA_937902425.1 uncultured Acetobacteraceae bacterium
CCAAGAACACCGATACGTTCAAGCCGATGGGGCCGTGGATCGAGACCGATGTGAAACTGGAAGACCTGGTCACGAAGATCCGACTGAACGGCAAGGAGCTGATCAACTTCAAGACCAACGACATGGTGTTCGGCGTGGTCGATTACCTCGTCGCGATGACGACCTGCCTGACGTTGTATCCCGGCGATGTCGTCTGGATGGGCACCGAGGGCAAAACCGAAAACATGAAGCACGGCGACACCATCGAGGTCGAGATCTCCGGCATCGGCACCCTAAGCAATGGCGTGGTCCGAGAGGGGCAGTAACCGCATCCGCTGAAACGCGCGGAACCATTTTCGGAACATCGTTTCGGTGTCCATCGTGTCGTGGAAGCCGGCCTGATTGATCTTCACGGTCGAAACGATCGAGGGCGGGCCAATATCGGTCCGCCCATACCGCATCTGGTAATCGGCATATTCCATTGACTGTCCCACGAACTCGCGGAGTGATGGCGCCAGCAGATTGTGCCGCGTCCGGATGAAATCCCAGTCGGCGGCGCCGGTTTCCAGCAGGCTGGTCAGCGCGAATGGTGACGGCTGGCCCATGTGCATGCCCACCGCCTCGGCGATCGCGGGCCACACGTTTTCCCAGACGAAGACATCGCCGTTGGTGACGTTGAAGGTATCGTTGCGCGCTTTGTGCGCCTCGCCGGCCCAATCGATCGCCCGTGCCAACAAATCCGCATCCACGGCCTGCGCTACTCTGGGCGCGCCTCCGGGATACGGCAGCACCTCGCCGCGCAGCCGCATCAGCGCGGCGTAACAGCCCAGAGCGGGGATCAGGTTCATGGCACCGCCGATCGCCTCGCCGACGATCAGCACCGGGCGCAGAATGGTCCAGTGCCAGGACGCACCTGATTGTCGTGCTTTGAGGAAGTCCTCCTGAGCCCAGTAGAAATTGGGTTGCTCGCGTCGTTCGGAACGGCCTTCGCGGGCGGGAACGGTCAGCGGCCGGACATGCACGCCATAGGCTTTGGTCCCCTGCAGCAAGGTGACATGACGCAGGCCAGGACTGGCTTCGAGCAAAGGTTCCAGCAGATTGCGCAGCATCAGATCGTTGGTGCGGATCTGGCGTTCGTCGCGCCAGCCCTCGACCAGACCGGGAAGTTCAAACAGAGCGGCATAGACGAGATGGGTGACGCCGGTCAGGCCGCGGATCATCGCCCGGCACCGCGCGGTATCGGTCAGGTCCAGCGGAATGAAACGGGCGCCAAACGTTTCTCGCGGCGCGCGGCGGGACAAAGCGATCACGTCCTGGCCTGGACGCTGAGTGAAATGCTTCAGCGCGCCATAGCCGACGAGACCGGTGGCCCCCGCGATCAGGATGGTCTTTTTCATTCCGATATCCATCCGGTCATGGCTCGGTCTGGCCAAGATGTTGAGACCGTATCATGCACTCTTTAATTTCCAACCACCGATTTCCGGGCGTCCGAGACCGAGGTTCTCGCGCAACGTCGCGCCCTTGTATTCCTTTGGCGACAAACCGCGCCGTTGCAGTTCCGGTACGACGAACCGGACGAAATCCTCGAACGTGCCAGGGGTGTGCGTGCCGGCGATGACGAACCCATCGCAGGCCCCCTCGCTGAACCATTGCTCCAGCCGGTCGGCGATATCCTTGCCGCTGCCGATGATCGCCTCGCGCGGGCGGCCGCGGCGGGTGACTTCCAGGAAGTCGCGCACCGTCGGATTGCGGCCGGTCTGTTCCATCACCCGATCGCGCATCGCCTGCATGCCCGACATGCCTTCCAGTTCCCCATCGGTGAAGGCTTCGTCCATGGCCTTCTTTTTGAAGTCGTAATTCAATGCCTCGGACAGCAGAGAAAGCCCATCGACTTCCTTGTAAAGCGAGTCGATCAGCGCCCATTTATCCTCGGCCTCGGCACGGGTTTCGGCGACCACCGGATAAGCGATGGTGTTGATGGTCACGTTATCAGGATCACGGTTGAGCGCGGCGATCGCGGCTTTCATGGCGGCGTAATCGCGGCGCGCTGTCGCGAAGTCCGGGTAGCCGACGAACATCGTTTCGGCCCACCGCGCGGCGAACACTTTCCCGCGCGCGCTGGAACCCGCCTGGATCACCACGGGATGGCCTTGCGGCGACCGCGGCACGGTGAACGTTCCATGCGACTTCAGGAACTTTCCCTCATACTCCAGGCGGTGCACTTTTTCCGGATGAGCGAACAGGCCGGTTGTCTTATCCACCACCAGCGCGTCGTCTTCCCAACCGTCCCAGCAGCTGTGCACGATCTCCATGAACTCATCAGCGCGATCGTAACGCAGATCGTGATCCATATGCACGTCGCGGCCCATGTTATGGGCCTCGCCATCGTTCACCGAAGTAACGACGTTCCACGCCGCGCGGCCGCCGATCATGTGGTCGACGGTTTGGAAGCGACGGGCGACATCGAATGGCTCGTAATAGGTGGTGGACGCGGTCGAACCAATCCCGAGATATTTGGTGCCGAATGCCATCGCCATCAGCGTGACGACGGGATCGATCTTCACGACACGAACACCATTCGCGACGACCTCGGCGGGGTTGCCGCCATAAATGTCGGGCATCGCCAGGCGGTCGTCGAAGAAGCCCATCTGGAATTTGCCTTCCTCCAGAATCTGGCCAATTCTCTGGTAATAGGCCGCGGTGGTGAAATCCGAACGCGCGTCAGGATGCCGCCAGGCGCTCGCCAGCGTTGTGCAGTTCTGCGCCTGCAGAAAGCCGACCAGGACCATTTGCCGCATCGTTCCGCTCCATCCGTCGTTCCGGAGGGAGTCTAAGGCGGGGGGGACGCCGGAGCAACGCACGGGCTTATCATCGTCATGGCCCGGTCAACCCGGAGATCGTCAGAACGAATAGCGCCGCAGCCCGCCATCGACGGGAATGACCGTTCCGGTAACGTAGCGAGCCAGCGGCGACGCCAGCCACACCGCCATGACAGCCAGATCCTCCGGTTCGCCCCAATATTTCAGCGGAATTTCCGTCTCGGCGAAGGTCTTACGGAAATCTTCGGGATAATTGCGGCGGATTTGCTCGCTCATGATGCGGCCCGGTGGAATGGAGTTCACCGTGATCCCGTATTGGCCGACCTCGATGGACAGGCCCTTGGCCCAGGCGTGGATGCCGGCTTTGGCGGAGAATGCGGCGTTGAGGTGGTCGGGTTCGCTTTTGCCGGTGATGTTGATAATGCGGCCCCAGCGGTTCTCGATCATCTTCGGCAACAACGCATGGGCCAGTTGCCGAGGCCGGGTGAAATTCAATGTCATCGCCTCGGTCCAACGTTCGTCAGGCGCATCGACCGGCAGGCGGCGGCTGCCGCCGGCGTTGTTCACCAGGATATCGATGTGACCGACGGCGGCGAACGCGGCATCGCGCAGCTTCAGCGCCGCGTCTTCCTCCATCACGTCCTGCTTCACCAGGATGGGTCTGGGATGTCGCGCGGCCTCGACCTCATCGGCCATGCGTTCCATTGCCTCCAGCCGGCGCGCCGCGCCCACGACGCGCACCCCTTCGGCGGCGAGCGCCTTGGCGATGGCACGGCCGATGCCCATGCTGGCACCGGTGACCAGCGCGGTCTTGCCGCGGAGTTGCAGATCCATCTTAGCGTCCCTTGAAATTCGGCTTGCGCTTCTCGAAGAACGCGGCGCGCGCCTCGGCGGCGTCCTCGGATTTCGACAGCGCCACGGTCAGGTTTTGCTCGAACCGATAGCCGTCGCGCGGCGGCATATGCATCGTCGTGTTCATCGATTGTTTCGCGTAACGCATCGCCAGCGGGCTTTTCGACGCGATCTCGATGGCGAGCTTCATCGCCTCCGGCAGCAGTTCTTCCAGCGGCACACTGCACTCGATGACGCCGGTGCGGTACATTTCCGCGGCCGGCACGCGCCACCCGGTGTAGAACATGCGGCGCGCCCGCGACCGGCCGAACAGCGTCTGCAGCATCGCGGCACCTCCCATCAGGCCGATATCGATTTCCGGCATGCCGAACACCGCGTTGTCGGACGCCAGAATGATGTCGCAGGCGGCGGCCAGAGCGAACCCCGCGCCAAGCGCCGGACCATTCACGGCGGCGATCACCGGTTTGGCACATTCGCTGATCGAGTTGAACATTTCGCGCACCAGGCGATTGAAAGCCCAGTACTCGCCGGCGGTGTCTCCGGTGGGACGGGACTTCATGTCGGCGCCGGCCGAGAACATCTTGCCGAACCCGGTCAGGATGGCGACGCGCACGTCGTCCCGGTCGGTAAACGAATCGAACGCGGCGATCAGTTCCAGACGCAACTGATCGCTCTGCGCGTTCACCGGCGGCCGGTCCATCATGACGGTGGCGACGTAATCCCGCACGGTGACCTTGACGACGGGCTCCATGGCGTGTCCTCCAACTGGATTGGATGCCGGCTGTGCCATAGGTTGGGCGCCCGGTCCAGGATGCGAGGAAGCCGGATGTGGACAACGCGCATTGTTCTGCTGCTGCTCGGCGCCGTGACGAGCGGGCCCGCCCATGCGCAGGCGCCGCTCGCGGTCGGGACACCGCAGGCTGCGTTCGACGGCGGGCCGATCCATCTGTCCCCGCGCGCGGCGGCGATGCTGCGCGCGCAGTATAAGGGCGATAACGTGCCTCAGGTGCCGCGGCCGTTCCGCGATCAGCTCGATACCGCGCTGGTGGGCATGGACTGGAAACGGGCCGAGGCGGTGAAAAAAGCACTGGTGGAAAAAGACGGACCCGTGCCGGCGCTGTTGTGGGAACAGACACGGTTCGTCGCCACCGGCTCGATCGGCGTGGCCGAGATGCACGCGCGCGACGTCGCCGCGACGGGGTCGAGCGGGCTGTTCGAGACGGCGGCGATGATGTGGTTCTACGCGGTCGGGGTGACCATGACCGACGGCGAGAAATGCGTCGACGCGGCCGCCCGTGACGCGCATCTGGACCGGTTGCGCAGCCCGGAGTTCGAACCGGTGCTGCAGATCGTGCGCACCATCGCGGATGACCGGCTGGCGGCGATGCGGGAGCTCGCGGCCAGGTTGGAGACCACGCTGGCGGAGGGCCGCACCGACGACACGATGTGCCGCGCGGGGACCGGTCGGCCGGCAATCAAACCAGACGCCGTCTGGCGGCCGGAGGCGGCGGAGGTACGCAAGATGCTGCCCAAACATCTGCTGGCGCTCGCCTCGGTGATGCGGCCGCGACCAGTGTCGGCGACTCCCGAGGCAAAAGCGAAACATTAAGGAAACCGTGGCCGTGGAAATCCCAGATCGATCGATTTACGCACAGAACCTTGACCGGACGCCGGCCAACCATGTGCCGCTGTCGCCGATTTCCTTCCTGCTGCGCGCCGCGCGCGTGTACCCGAACCGAACCGCCATCATCCATGGCGAGCGCCGCTACACTTACGCGCAATTCCTGGAGCGGACGCGACGGCTGGCGTCGGCGTTGGCGCGGGCGGGGATCGGCAAGGGCGACACGGTGGCGATCCTGGCACCCAATATTCCCGAAATGCTCGAAGCCCATAACGCGATCCCCGCCGTGGGCGCGGTGCTGTGCCCGATCAACACAAGGCTCGACGCGGGCGCCGTCGGTTTCATTCTGCGGCACTCGGAGACCAAAGTGGTGCTGATCGACCGCGAGCTTTCGCCGGTCATGCGGCACGCGCTGGATGAAGCCGGAACGACACCCCTCGTCATCGACATCGACGACCCACTCGGTCCGGGAGGCGAACGGATTGGCACCATGGATTACGCGGCCTTCCTCGCCGGCGGCGATCCCGACTTCACACTAAGCCCCCCGGACGACGAGTGGCAGGCCATTTCGCTTAATTACACATCCGGCACCACCGGCAACCCAAAGGGAGTCGTGCTGCATCATCGCGGCGCCTACCTGAACGCCACCGCCAATGCGCTCACGTTCCAGTTGTCACCCACATCAGTCTACCTCTGGACCCTCCCCATGTTCCACTGTGACGGCTGGACCTACACCTGGGCCGTTACGCTTGCGGGAGGAACGCACGTTTGTTTACGGCGTGTCGATCCGGTTGAAATCTTTCCGGCGATCGCTGAACATAACGTAACACATATGTGCGGCGCGCCGGTCGTGCTGTCGATGCTGATCCACGCGCCCGCGACGGTGCGGCGCCGGTTCGAACAGACCGTGCGGATCGCCACCGGCGGGGCCGCGCCGCCATCCGCGGTGATCGCGCGGATGGCGGAGATGGGGTTCGCGGTCACCCACCTCTACGGCCTGACCGAGAGTTTCGGTCCGGCAACGGTGTGCATGTGGCAGCCGGAACTGGATACGATGCCTCTGGCGGAAAAGTCCGCCTTCATGGCACGACAGGGCGTGAATACGCCGATGCTGGAGGATGCCGCGGTGTTCGACCCGGCGACGATGCTGCCCGTGCCCGCCGATGGGGCAACGATCGGCGAACTGATGCTGCGCGGCAATACCGTGATGATGGGGTATCTGAAGAACCCGGCGGCGACCCAGCAGGCGTTCGCGGGCGGCTGGTTCCATACCGGCGACCTCGCGGTGATGCATCCGGATGGCTATGTGGAGGTGAAAGATCGCGCCAAGGACATCATCATTTCCGGTGGCGAGAATATATCATCGCTGGAGGTGGAGGAGGTGCTGTACCAGCACCCGGCGGTGATGGAGGCCGCGGTCGTTGCCCAACCGGATGAAAAATGGGGCGAGACACCGCATGCGTTCGTTACGCTGAAGCCAGGAGCGGAACCGGTGACGGCGGAGGCGATCATCGCGTGGTGCCGCCAGCGCATGGCACACTTCAAATGCCCGCGGCACGTGACGTTCGGGGGGCTGCCGAAAACCTCGACCGGGAAGATTCAGAAGTTTGAGTTGAGGGAAAGGGTGCGATGAACCCTGCTCGCCCATCCTGAGCCGCGGGGGATTTATGTGGACCGCAAGCGCTCCGGGCCGTTCCCCCTCCAGCGGTGCGTGGCCGCCTCGGCGGCGGCGGTGGCTGCCGGCGCGGAAGATGCGATGCCGCCCTGAGGGGTGATGCGCGCGTTGCCCGCTTGCCATACGAGCCAGTCCCACCCGGTTGAATTCGGCATTTGCTCGACGACGAGGTGGAGGCGAAGGCCGCCGCGATGATCCGTGACGGTCGCGAACCGGCCGCGAGGCTCGATCGAATGCCATCTGACACGCATGGCCCCGGCGGCCAAATGTGTGTCGCGGCGAGGGCGGAAAAGCACCACGACCCCTTCCGTGGATCTTGGCTTGCCGGATGTCGTTCCGGTCGCCTGGCAAGGGAACGCGAACGCGTCCTTGCCGTTTGATTTGGCCATGTGGTCCCCTCCAACATGGAATCCAGGGCGATAACACCAACCGCCCGATGGCCTCTTGGTGGACCAATGATAACGACCGGGGTCGGGCCCGACTGTCCGATCGAATACACTGGAACGGATTTTTCTCGCGAACCGGCCGGTTCGCAAGTTACGAATTGTGCCCGGCCCTTTCCCTGCCCGGCCGCGGCGGCCATATGGGTGGATCGGGCGGCTCGGCGGCCGGTTTCGGGAGAACGACGGGATGGTCAAACTCCGCCTCGCGGCACTGCTCCTCGCGATGACGCCGGGAACCATGGTCGCGCAAACGCCGCTGCCGGGTGGACCGGGTTTGACCGGAACCATCAGAACGCCGCCGCCGGTCGTGGCGCCGCCAGCCGGCCCCGCCTCACCGGGACCGCCACCCGTGACCGGGCTGCCAGTCGCACCGCGGACAATCGTGATCCCCGGCTCCCCGGTCCCGGGAACGCTGTACGACAACGGCAACGGCACGAGCACGGTGGTGGTCCCGGGCGGCCCGTCGCAGGTGATCCCAACCCCTCGTTGAACGAACCGCGCCCACCCTGCTCGGGCGGGGCGCTCGGCTGACCGGGTGCATCGCGGGTCCCGCTGTTCGTTGCCGGAGTCTTTATACTCCGGCGCGGATTTAAGTTGATCCGCGTTCGTATTCATCGCCGCGGCGCGGCGCGTCGCGGTTCCGGTCGCCGGCATGGTCGACGCGGCGCACGCGAGTAGTCGGCGCGGGAGCTGCCCCCATGGCCGCGAACGCGCGACCGCCGGCCGGCCGTCCCGGCATGCCCAGGAGACCGACCCGGCATGCCCAGGAGACCGGCCCCGCCTGCCAAGGACACGAGATTGTCACCCGGTCGCGCTATTCTCGCTGGCCAGGCCGTCCCGGGTGAGGCAAACACTTTCGCCATGAGCAAGCAAACCATCGTCCCCGTCGTCCTCTCCGGTGGCTCCGGCACGCGGCTGTGGCCGGTCTCGCGGGAGAGCTTCCCGAAACAGCTCTGGCCCCTGATGTCCGAGCGCAGCCTGCTGCAGGACACCGTCCTGCGCGCCCGCGGCCCGGAATTCGCGGCGCCCATCGTGGTCTGCAATGAGGACCACCGGTTCCTGATCGCCGAGCAACTGCGTGAGGTCGGCATCACCAACGCCCGGATCATGCTGGAGCCGGTGGGCCGCAACAGCGCTCCCGCCATCGCCGCCGCCGCCGCGCTGGTGGCGGAGGAAAACCCGGACGCGGTGCTGTGGATGATGCCCTCGGACCACGCCATCGCCGACACGGACGCGCTGCTCGATGCGCTGCGGATCGCCACGGTCGCGGCGCGGGCCGGCAAGATCGTCACCTTCGGCATGCGGCCGACCACGCCGGAGACCGGTTACGGCTACATTGAGATCGGCGGCGAACTGCCGGGCGCGCCCGGCGTCCACGCGGTGGGGCAATTCCTTGAGAAACCGGACGCCGAGACCGCCGCCCGCCTGGCCGCCGACGGCAGGCATCTGTGGAACTCGGGCATGTTCGTGTTCACCGCCCGAACCCTGCTGCGGGAGATGGAAATCCACGCGCCGGAGGTCCTGCCGCCAATCCGGGAAGCCGTCTCCGGGCGGCGCACCGATCTGGATTTCATCCGCCTCGCGGTGGAGCCGTTCCGCGCCTGCCCGTCGATCAGCCTGGACTACGCGGTGGCCGAGCGGACCCACGAGGCGGCGGTCGTCCCCGCCAACATCGGCTGGTCCGACGTCGGCAGTTGGAGCGCGCTCTGGGAACTCGGCCGCAAAGACCCCGCCGGCAATGTGACGATCGGCGACGTGGTGCTGGAGTCATCGCGGGATTGCTACGTGCGCAGCGACGGCATGCTGACCGCCGTGGTCGGGCTGAAGGACGCCGTTGTCGTGGTCACCGACGATGTCGCTTTGGTCATGCACCGCGACCACGCGCAGGACGTCAAGACCGTGGTGGAGCGCCTGAAAGCCGCCGGCCGGCATGAGGCGGTGGCACATAACCGCACCTACCGCCCCTGGGGCTTCTACGAGAGCCTGATCACCGGCGATCGCTTCCAGGTCAAACGGATTGTCGTCTCGCCCGGCGGCAAGCTGTCGCTGCAAAGTCACTACCACCGCGCCGAGCATTGGGTCGTGGTGAACGGCACCGCCCGGGTGACCCGCGATCAGGAGACCCTGATCCTGCGCGAGAACGAGAGCGTTTATCTGCCTCTGGGCTGCGTGCACCGGCTGGAGAACCCCGGCCTGATCCCGCTGGCCCTGATCGAAGTCCAGTCCGGCGCCTACCTGGGCGAGGACGACATCGTGCGGCTTGAGGACACTTACGGCCGGAGTTGAACGACCTCCGGTTTGGTCACGGACGGCCCGAAGCCACGGCGTCGCGGCAGGCTGGCACGAAATCCAGCAGGCCGTGCGCGAACCGCCAGATCGTCGCCTCGGCGGGCAGGCGGGTGCCGTGCACCAGGACCGCCACCACGACGGCGACCGCCAGCAATGGCACGGGCCGTGCGACCGGCGGCCGGCCGGCGAGGTGCGACAGCACCGCCGCGCCGGCGATGCCCACGGCGGCGCCGATCATGACCTCGGGCAGCGAGTGAAAGCCCAGTTCCACGCGTGAGGAGCCAATCAGCGCGGCGGCCAGCATCGCGACGAGCAGCGCGGTCAGCCGGCGCCCGCCCAGTACCGTCGCGAAGCCGCCCGTGACGACGGACGCCGCCGCGGTGTGGCCGCTGGGGGAACGGAGCGCCCACGGAATGAACACCGGCCCGCAGGCCAGGAACCCCAGCTTCAGCAGCAGAACCACCCCGAAGGTGCCACCCACGACGCCGAGCCAGACCACCGCGCCTCGGCGCCAGCCCGTCACGGCCAGTATGATGGCGACGGCCGCCACCAGCGGAAGCACGACGGCCTGGTCCGCGAAATCCGTTAAAAAAGTCATTGCGTGTATGCTGCCCGGCGAGTTGAGAATTCGTTTAGCGGAATTCCCAGCCGGATCACACGCGGCGGGTTATGGCCGTTGGTGGTTCATGGCGCCGGAATGACGGGGCGGTGCGTTTTCGATTAGCATCCGCCGCGCCGCCGTTAGTTTGTCTCCCGTCATCACCAGTGGCGCCGCTCCCCGCGTCTCCCACCGCGACGCGCTCTCCGGCGCCAGTCGCGCCGTGAAGTCCGGGAACAGCCGGATCGTTGCGCTATCGTGGTGGAAGTCGGTCCGGTCGCCGGTGTCGAGGTAACTTTCCACTGTCAGTCCCTCGGCCAGGATCACCGCGTGTCGCGGTAGTTCCACATGATAGTAAGTGACGCGGTTTTGTTTCACCTGCGCGATGCTCGTGCCGTTGATCAGCAACTTCA